>VXZK01000330.1 GCA_009845545.1 Candidatus Poribacteria bacterium | reverse complement strand
GGAGCAACAGACTCAAAATGCCGCATAAACCCAGGGACAAAAACTTTACACACCCTGTCAAGTGTCACTTGCCCCCATTTTTTTCTGAAGGTTTGTGGTGAAAGGTTTTTGTTGTTAAAAGTGTGAGAAACTTAGTAGTTTTATGATAAAATACCTCCTTACAACAACCGTTCGTGAACCGACTTCACAAAACATGTAAGTCGGCACTGCCGGCTTTGAAGTCTGCCGAGGGTTTGGAGAAAGGGTATGTGGTGAATTTGAAAAACCTAATTCTTCCATTTTTAAGAATGGAAAGTTGGGATATCAGTCATCTTCCATCATTCCATGTATCGGTTCTTAACATCACAGACTGGCAGGCTGGAAGAGGCGGAAGTTCTTTACCAGCCTTCCGATCTTCCAGCCTGCCACCTTAATTTTTTAAGAATCTGATTCTTGTAAGTAAGGACGTAGATGTTTCCGAAGATTGCGGTGCGCGTGAAGCAGGTGTGCTTTGACTGTGCCATCGGATCTACCAACGACTGCCGCAATATCTTTAAGCGAGAGTCCGTCCCAATGTCGTAAAATGAAAATTTGCCGTTGCTTTGGTGGGAGTCGGCGGACTGCTTTGCGGATGTGCGTTCTCAACTCTTTATTCTCAACCGCTTTTGCTGGCGATTCTGAACGCGGATCAGGGATGTTTGCCATCGGTAATTCTCCCGATTCATCGGAATCATACAGCAGCACTTCTGATCTCGCTTTTTTCCTTAAAAAGTCAATACAGAGATTGACTGTGATTCGATAAAGCCAGCTATAAAACTGGCACTGGCTCTTAAAATCACCTAAGCCTTGGTAAGCGCGTATGAATGCGTCTTGTGTGAGGTCTAAGGCATCTTCTCGGTTTGAGATAAAGCGTTGCACCAAGCGATAGGTGCGTTTCTGGTAACGGGTAAAGAGCGTATCAAACGCGGCAGTATCGCCTTGTTGAAATCGCTCAATCAATTCGGTATCATTATAACACTCTGGAGGAAGGCTTTCAGGGCTTTGAGACTGCATGTTCTCCTCTTAAGCGTCATCAGCCGGAAAATCGGTTTCTGGCTCTTTTGGAAACCAAAAACCAGAAACTCTGGTGGCCATTGACAAAATAGTAGTCACTGATTCGTTTGTTTATAAACACTACAAAACCAACGTTTATATCTTTGACTATCTTGAACCATCTGTTGTAAAAGTGTTGATTCTTCGTCTTCCTCAGCGGACGGAGCGGTCTCAAGCAAGGCAACCAGCTCCTCGTAGACTACATTGTCTTCATGCACGAGTGCTGAGAGCAGTGCCTCCATATTTTCACCACGGCCGAGTAGACTCAACAATTGGTTCGTATGACGGATTTCCTCGGAGGCAGCTTGGTTCAAGTACGCTGCGAGTTCATGTTCATTCTGCTTTTCTGCAATTTGCGCGAGAATCAAACGCATCCCGACAAGTTTCAGTTTTGCCTGTGCAAGCTCGTCCAAGTCGGCTTCAAACCGTTTTTGGAGGTGATCCGCATCGCGGGGGTGTAACTGGGCATAACTTGGCCACACAGGCTTTGCCATCACCTGTTTCAACCGTTTCAGGCTTTCAATCAGGCTTTCACGTTCTTGTGTGGATAGCTGCCCAAAAGTACTTTGCCAAAAATCTGCCGCGTGTTCTACACCCTTGCGGAAAAGCTTTTCAGACTGCGGCGTCAGTTGAATCCGAGCGCGTCTCCGGTCCTTATCACATTTACGACGGACTACCCAACCATGTCGTTCCAGACGACTCACTAAGCCAGATGTTGTGTTATGGGCGAGACCCAAGTGCTCGCCGAGTTCACTCACTGACATACCAGTATCACGACCATACCAATGAAGGTGTTGTAGGGCGTTAAACTGGACAATCGTCAGGCGATTCGGGACAACTTCTTGAACAAACCTGGATCTGACAGCCGCTTGCGCATGACGCATCACACGCATTACGACATCAATCTCATTATGGAATTCCGGATCTTTAGACATTTTGGGTATTGTACAGTTGTAGATTAATAGTAGGTATGAATGCTAACTATTAAGCCTATATTGAAACGGGCAAGTGAAAAAACTAACGATAAAAATAATATATCCTATATCAGATACATTTTACGTCGCATACGATATAATAATTATACGCCCATTTTGCCCGAATGTCAAATTAAAATGCGAAAAATATTCAATTTTAAGGGGTTTTTTATCCAAGACTGCGTATTTCAATAAAATTATGCACATTTTTCAGAAAATTTTCGGTTTTCTAATTTTCTAATTACTGCCGACGAGACGTTGGGCTTTTATCTTCCGCTTTCGCTTCGATTTGGGCTTGCTTTTCTGCGGAGATGTTTGTGGAGGTCGTGATGCTTGAATATTTTCGTTGGGTTGCTGGTTTTCTTGATGTGCTTGTTGTTGTGCTATGTACTCGGCATAATTGCCTTCAAAGAGGGTCGCGGTCCCGCCAGGGGTCCCATCAAAAATTAGGAGTTTCGTCGCAAGGTTGTTCAAGAGGTACCGATCGTGCGAAATAATAAACAGCGTTGCCGGGTATTCTGCCAATGCTGCTTCTAATGCCTCACGCGCTGGTATGTCAAGATGGTTCGTCGGTTCATCAAGTAACAGCACATTGGCGTTCGCTAATAGCAACTTGGCGAGAAGTACACGGCTCTGCTCACCGCCACTCAGGTTCCCGATCCGTTTGAAAACGTCATCACCGGAGAATAGAAACTTACCTAAGAAACTCCGTATTTCGCCTTGTGTCTGTTGTCGACGCAGTTCCCAGATTTCGTCAATAATCTCATTATCCGGGTTGAGTCCCTCCAGTTCTTGTGTATAGTATCCAAACTTCAGTGTAGGACCTACCCACATTTCGCCTTCTGTAGCGGATTCCTCCCCCAAAATCATACGGAAAAGAGTCGTTTTTCCCGTACCATTTGCCCCGATGATTCCGACAACATCACGACGGTACACCTCAAAATTCAGATCCTTGAAGATTGCCTTTTCACCGAAAGCTTTACCGACATTTTTGCAGCGCAGAATGTCGTTTCCACCGCGGGTTTCAGGTGTAAAGTTGAGTTTAAGGGTTGGCGCATCGGGCTTAGGTTTTTCGACCCTCTCCAGTCGCGCTAATTTTTTCCGTCTACCTTGTGCTTCTCGGGTACACTGTCCTGCGATGTTACGGCGAATGAAATCTTCTTCGTGCGCGACGAATTCTTGTTGTTTTTTGAACGCCCGTGCTCCAACTAATTGCTCAACGTTTTTTGTTGCAACGTATTTGGAATAGTTCCCACGATATATTTTTATCTTATGTTCTGCGAGTTCCCAGACCTTTCGGACAACCTTGTCCAAAAAATACCGGTCGTGCGAGACCACAAGGACTGCGCCGTTGTATTCGATATTAAGGTAATTTTCGAGCCACTCAATCCCTTTAATATCGAGGTGGTTCGTCGGTTCGTCAAAAAGCAGCAGGTCCGGTGCTTCGAGGAGTAATTTTGCGAGTGTTGCTCGGCTCTTCTGACCCCCGCTCAGCACGCGAATCGGGAGGTTGAAGTCCTGTTCAGAGAAACCTAAGCCACCGAGGATTCGGTTAACCTGATGTTCATAGTCGTAACCACCGAGCCGTTCATGCTGTTCCTGAATCCGGGCATACGCTTCTAAGAGATGTGGTGCTTCCTCTGTCTCCATCTCCTCCGCTAAAAGGAGCATCTTGTCTTCAAGCGTACGTCTTTTTTCAAAAACCTTGAGCATTTCTTGTCTTAACGTACAGTCGCGTGCAAGATCCGGTTCTTGGCTGAGATACCCAATACGCAACCCCTTCGCGGAAACAACTTTACCTTTAAAATTGGCGAGCATACCGTTAATAATTTTAATTAACGTTGTTTTTCCAGTTCCGTTACGGCCAATTAATCCAATTCTGTCCCCGTGCTCAATTGAGACCGAAATATCGTCCAAAATCAAGTCTGGATCGTAGAGTTTAGTAACCTTTTCTAATCGTATTAAAGACATATTTTTGACGTGGCTTGCAAGTCAAAACTTGCTGTTAAAAAAATCTGTTTTGGTAAGTTTACCTGTTTTAGCGATTTTCCACTGCTCGCTACGGGTTATCATTTCCTGGTACGTATTCGCGAGCTGCGCGTCTGGACGACGGATGTTAAATTGTCTAAATCGCCAGAACGCTATTGAGAGCGCAGCATAGTGAACGAAACAATCCAAATGCTGCCATTCGATTTCTGTCAAAGGACGCATCGCGTTGTAAGCGTTCAGAAACCTCTGTACAACCTTTAAGTTCAATCGGTGTTCGGGGGTATAGCAGCACCCAATGATCGTCATTCCAACGTCAAGTAACAATGTGTCGTAGCAACCTTCTTCAAAATCAAGGATTGCCAACATCTTATCGCCCTCGAAGAGTGTGTTGTCTAAGAAAAGATCACCGTGTAAAAGTCCCATCGGCAGCGAAGCATTAAGTTGCGGTTCCATTGATTCCAATTGCGCTTTTAGGGATGCAATGAACGGATGTGTGGCAAATTGTGTATCTTGAATCTCTTCAAAAAAGGGTCGCATTTGTGATATTCCCATCGCAAAACGAGGGAGACCCG
The DNA here is from genome assembly GCA_009845545.1 of Candidatus Poribacteria bacterium. GTDB lineage: Bacteria > Poribacteria > WGA-4E > WGA-4E > WGA-3G > WGA-3G. Next base: position 15,300 of record VXZK01000330.1, on the reverse strand, counting down.
TAATTGGTGGAATGCGATGCAGTTTCGCCAACGCTTCACCGAGTTGTGCCAGTATATTCGGGGACGGGTGCGGTTGTGTACCCTGCAGGAAGGGATAAAGCATCACGCTGCCAAACGTTTCATGAATTAAATGATTCTGGTCCTTCGTTAGAAGCGGGTATACCGTCGGATAGGCGTGCTGATGGAGATGCCGCAAAAGCGAGATTTGCATGTTGAGTTCTGCTGAATCTTTCTCGTCACAAATTTTCAGCAGAAACTCACCGTTTGTAGTTGTCAGTTTAAAGTTACTATTCCCGAATCCACCCGGGATCTCCTCAAGTTTTAGGGATGCACCGATTCGGTATTGCGCGACAATGCGCGCGAGCTCTTTTGATGAAAGCGTTGTGTAGCGTGCCATTTTTGATTTTTGTGATTCACCGAAGAAACGCGTAACTGCGTCAGAAACCCGCTTTTTTGACTAACAACTCGACTCCGAACTTAATAGAGAAGGCAGGAGTTGTTGATCAAAACGGAAAAAGCGGCGCAAAACTTAATTCGTTAAAATATCTTGGAATTCTGAGGTATTACGGATGCTATCAAATGCGGGGTCCGCTTTCGCAGAGGCAATGGCCTCTTTGTCTATCTGAATCGCTTTCCGCAGGGATGTAATGGATCGTGTTTTTTCTTCCTTGTGTAAATAGGCAACGGCGAGGTTATAATGTGCCTTCGCGAAATCGGCATCTAACTGTGTGGCGCGTTCCCACACTTGGATGGCTTTGTCGAGTTCACCCTGATTGCCATAGACAACACCTAATGTAAAAAGTGGCATTACCCACCCCGGTTCGTTTTGGATAGCTAAGTGGAGCTCCATGATAGCTTGGTCGAAATTGCCGTTCTTAGCAGATGCCATACCCCAATTGTAGTGTGCGATAGCGACCTCGTTGGGTTCAGGTGCTTCTGTGCTTTCGGAATATGGTATCACTTTCGGCGCACACCCGATGAGATAGAGCATTAACCCTGTGATTAACAGTAGAGCATTCCATTTATATAGAGTCGTCATAATTTTCTCCTCCATCGTTGCGTTACATTTTAGCAGAAGATCGGTTTGAAATCAAGAGGTCTGTGCTTTTTCGGCAGATTCCATTATCATAACGCCAGTTTGATTAATCATTTCGGATGTGTTGCGGGTTCTATTTTCGCATCACAGAGACGTAAATTGTACCACAAACTTCCAGTTTGTGCAGTATATGACCTAAATTAACAGTGGACGCTACATAAGTCGAACCTTTATCAAACTCACGTTATCATAGTGATAGGTCTGTTGTGTTTTCACAATTTTCCCATTAAAGCGATTACATTTGTTATTTTGATGGCACATTCCAGAGGAATATGGTCCCATCATGACCGCTTATGCTTGCTAAAGTTTTTCCATCAGGTGCGAACGCCAGTGTACGAACATAACCTTTATGTCCATCAAAGGTAGTGAGATGCCGGTGTGTAGGCATCTCCCATAGATAAATTTTCCCGCCTGTATCCCCGCTGCCGAGTGTTTTTCCATCAGGCGAAAATGCTAACTCACAGACGACATGTTTGTGCCCCTCAAGGCTTCCGATATGCTGGAGGGTGTTTACATTCCACAATTGGATGTGCCTGTCTCGGGTTCCAACTGCCAAGGTTTTTCCATCGTGTCTGAATGTCAGGGCACAAACGCTGCTGTAACGAAGACGAAGCCGGACTAACAAGTCATTTATCCAATTTCCGGGAGTTTTAAGCGTGGCAATCCGTTTGCCGGTGTGTGTGTTCCACAGATCAGTAGCATCCGGGGAATCGCTGCCGCTTGCTAAGATACTTCCATCAGGCGTAAGTGCTATAGGTCTCCCGTGAGTTACAACCTCTGTAAGGTGGCGCGGCGATCTGTCAGTCGTTATATTCCAGATATCAATAGTTGTATCAAAGGGCTTAATCGTACCCTTTTCCGTATTTTGAACAGCCAACTTCTCGCTATTTAGTGTGAATGCGAGCCCTTTGTGTTGAAAACCTGTGCCATCGCCGAACGTTGTGAGTCCCCTGTTGATATTTGTGTTTGGAAGGGTGTGAACGGCGACCTGTTCGCTGGTAGCGATATTCCACTGTATGATATTTTCATTGTGGTTAGCAGCGGTTAAGGTTATGTTATCTATGGCAAAGGCTAATCCCTCAATCCTCTGAGAACCCGCTTGCATCGTGTTTTGTTTGATGCCGGTGTGTGTATTCCAGAGGTGGATAGTGCTGGAGCTATCGCCGCTTGCAATAGTTTTTCCATCGTGTGAGAACGCTAACGCCGTGAAGGGTTTCGTGTAATTTGTGGTGACGAGACGCAGCTGCTTGGTATTTTTCGTTTCTCTCACAGCAACGGTTCCGTATTCGTCTGCGGTAACAAGGAGCGTACCGTCCTGCGACAACAAAAAGCGTTCTGGAGAGACTTCAAACCACTCCACAACTGGATTGTGTGAGGCGATTTCACTACGTGTGGCGATGTCCCATAGCGTATAGCCATCGTTCTCTATAATAGCGAGGGTTTTACCATCACCAGAAAACTGAATATTTAGGGTCAGTGGAAACTCAGCGATTTTACGGCGTGTGGCGATGTCCCATATTGTGCATTCACTTTTTCCGCTTATAGCCTTTATAGCAACGGTTTTACCGTCCCCTGAAAACGTGGCACCTATACCGGACGGAAATGCTCCCAATTGCTCGCCTGTCTCAACGTCCCAGAGTTCAATCGGACCGCCCCTGCCGCTCCATCCATTCCAGCGAGCGATTCGGTAATCTATTCCGCTCACGAGAGTTTTACCATCTGGGGAGAAATATAAACTGTTTACCCACCTCATACGTCCAGCCCGCATTTCGTCTTTGTAAGAATATGTTCGCTCAGATTGAATTGGAAAGGACAATTCATCGTCTTTCCGCACTATAAATTTCCTTATCTGGCTGCCGGTGTGACTATCTTGTATGCTAATTGTGCCGTCCTTGTTGCCAACTGCAAAAATAACGTTACCCGTGTGGTCAATAAACGCGTCCGTTGCAAACGACCAAATCCTGTCTTTTCCAAGTCTGATTTTGGGTAAGTTTGGCGTAAAAGTGTTTAACTGTTCTCCAGTAGTGGTATCACAAAAACTGACCGTCCCTTTCCTGTCTTTCCCTATGAGCGTTTTCCCATCCGCTGAGAATTTCAGATGAATCGCGTTGGTGGGGGAATTGAGGGACAACACGGATTCACCGGTCTCTGTGTGCCAAAGGCGAATAGTTTTGTCGTTTCCACTGCTTGCAAGGATTTTGCCATCTGGTGAAAATGCGACATGCATCGCGGTCTCTGTGTGCCCTGTAATCAGAGCAGTTTCGGATCCCGTGCGAATATCATAAAGCCAGACACCAATAGAACTCGTAACAGCCAAGCGTGTACCATCAGCGGACAGCTGCATATCGGTTATCACGCCTTTTCCGAGTCGGGCTTTGGCACCTTTCGGTAAATTCAACTGGGTATAGTCTTGGGCGAAGGTGTTTGTTAGAAATAGCGTTGAAAGCAGAAATAACACCAAAAGAGTGGAAAATTGTATGGTTTTCATTGTGGGTTCTCCTTTTGGATTGAATTTTGAGTGCTGCAGGTTTAGGCCTCCTCTTTTTAGAAATACCACAAGAAATTGTAAAATTTTATATATTTCGCGTTTATACAAGTGAGTTCAAAATTGGAAGCAAGGTACGCATTGTCGGAACATCCCGGAAAGTGAAACCGAACTGTGAGAAATACGCAGATGCTTCTAACGCTTCCGCAATGAGCGGCTTTTTTTCCAACTCCTTTGAGACACCAAGGATAAGGGACACATCTTTCTGTTCAGCAAGGGTGTTGAGTCTCGCAATAAGGTGCCCTTGATGCCACGGATGGAACAACTCAATGGCTGTCTCTATCCCGCTTTTGTGGACGAGTTGGTAGTCGGGAAAGCAATAGAAGTCGCCTGCCAGAGGGAGAAATTGGCTTCCCGGACGGACCTGCCAATCGTCAGTTTTATTTTCGAGCATCTTCTGAAAAAGTTGGATGTCTTCGGGGATATAGGCGAGGAACTGTTGTGAGATCGGCTTGATTCCGCACGATTCATCAAGCGATAACCGAGAACGCCGCTTGTTCCGAAACTGAATCTCTGCTGCGAGTTCCCATTTCGGTTGATGCAACACAGCGACAAAAAAGTTCGCCAAATTCATACCGTATCGCTTCGTTTTGTAAAAGAGATTGAGCGGTCCGTCCACCGTAATCTCATATAGTTCGCCTTCTTTCCGAATTGTGGAGAGGAGCTGGTTGAATCTGAGGTACTTGAACAGTTGACGGAGTTCAGCTGTCATGGAATCGGCGAGTTTTAGCGTGAGCGTGTTGCAATGGAGGAGCAACCCTTGTACTTGCGCTGTGTTGTAGCGGTGAAGTAGGCGTTCGGCGGAAAGCGTATTGAATGCCAAGACCGGTTGGCTACTCGGTAAATCCGCGTAGAGTTTGGTGCTCAACTCTGTCTGCCCCATAGGCGATTTATCTGCTGTTATCTGTAACACCTTACGTTGATAGTCTGCGTAATCCTCAAACTGTTCTTGTGAAAGCAGACAGCTCGTCTCTGTAAAGAGTTCCTGGCGAAACGCAATCAATTCTTCGTTAGGTGCAGTATCAAACTCTGTCCGATCTAACAAAAGTTTTTCAAGTCCTCGTTTGACTATCGGTGCCCCCGGTGTGCTGTCAATTATGTGCTTACTCGATTCCAGAAGCACTGCGCGCGACTCGTTTAGCGACGTTTCAAAAACAGCAATAAGCTGCTCAGCGATCCGTAACAACTCACTATCGGTGGGTTCTATAAATTGTGGGTAGATTTTCCCTTTCTGGATTTTGTACTGAAGTAAATCTTTGGTGAGCATTTTTAATTATACCTTGCGGTTAAATGGCGTGGTTTTGGACTTTAGCCTTGTTTTCTTGAATCCGCTCTCCATTTTGCGGCGTACTCGCCTATAAGCGATCTGCTTCATTACAAGCTACGCGATTTTAGACGATACGATTTTTTAAGGAGTCTGGTAGGCATCGTGCTGTCTCCGTCGCTTGTTGACAAAATGTTCACCAGTTTGCTTAGAAATAAGTTCGTAAAGCACTGCTTGTTTGCCTTCGCGTTTACGGAGAATGCGTCCGAGCCGCTGCACATGTTCCCGTACACTCCCGCTCCCTGAGACGATGATAGCGACATTCGCCTCCGGCACGTCTACGCCTTCATTAAGAACTTTTGAAGTGACGAGGATAGAATACGTACCGTCGCGAAACCCATTCAAAAACGCGTTTCGCTCCTTGAGTTTCGTTTGGTGTGTTAGCACTGGGAGGAAGAAGCGCGTGCCGAGTTGATACGCTGTATCGTTATCTTGTGTAAAAATAAGGATTCGATCGCCACTGTGTCTCTGTATCAATTTCCACACCCATTCCTGTTTTGTAGTGGAGGCAAAACTGATCTGTTTCTGCGTGAGGTACGCTTTGAAGGCAGCACGCCCTTCATCGGATTGCGACGCTTTCCAAAGAAATGTGTGCCACCCGCGCGGGCTCCCCATATTGATTCTCGCCTGTTTGAGGAAATTTAAGTAGGTGCGACGCGCCTCCTCATACCGGACCCGTTCTGTATCTTCCATCTCAACGGCAATGGTCACAACACGGTACTCGGAGAGCGTTTTCCCAGAGAGTTCCTGCACCTTCGCTTCATAACAGCACTCGCCGACAAGCGCATAGAGGCGGCTCTCTTTCCCATCAACGCGTTCAGGTGTCGCTGTCAATCCCAACCGAAAAGGGGCGATGCTACTGATCGCAGCATATTGATACTGTTCCCCCGGTAGATGGTGGCATTCGTCAAAGATGACAAAACCGAACCGATTTCCGTAATGCGGCGCGTGCATGACAGCGGATTGGTAGGTCGTCACCGTAATATCTCGCAATTCGTGCTGACCGCCACCATAAAGCCCGATCTCTTGTTCAAAGTGTTCCGTCAACACCGTGTGCCACTGGTGCATGAGATCAATCGTCGGCACGTGTACGAGTGTCGGGCGTTGCGTGTCGGCAATGAGTAAAATTGCGATGAAGGTTTTACCCGCACCTGTAGGGAGGCTTACGACCCCGCGTTTACCGTTGGCGTGCCATGCATCAATCGCCTCGGTCTGATAGGGATAGGGTGAAATCGCCTTTTGGTGCGTAAAGGGTTCCATTGTGAATTGCCGTGCTGTATCTTGATATAGGACATCATGCGCGCGCAACTGTGAGACGATGTGTCGATAGCGGTAGGCAGGAACACGGAAGGTAAGGGTGCGCTCATCCCAACGGAGGTCTGGCAACTGTGATTCGAGTGCCTTTGGGACGTTCTGTAGGATGAGGGTGCCTTTGTCAAAGTTGATTTTAAGAGGCAAGGACATAATGCTTCTCAAAGGGTCAAATTAGAGTTTTGATTGATTGTTAATGCTTTTATTATACTGAAATCCAGCAGGAAATCAAGTTTTTTATGCAAACCTTGATTTTCTGATAGCACTGTGCTAAAATAAGCATATTAAAACTACAGAGAGGAACAGACTACCCGTGCCAAAACTCATAATCATGCCGCCGCAGAACGCGGAATCACACGAATGGTCAGAACGTCTTCACAACGAATTACCCGCATACACCGTCGTCTTGCCAGAGACAGACGAAGCAGTCGCGGAACACCTTCCCGATACAGATGCTGTCTACGGTTGGGTGTCACCTGAACAACTACCGTTGGCGAAAAACCTCCGATGGCTGCAGAACCCTGCCGCGGGTCCCTTCCCGGGCTATTATTACCCCGCACTGATTGAACATTCGGTTACAGTCTGTAACCCGCGTGGTATCTATAACGACCATATCGCACAGCATATCATGATGTTCGTGCTTGCCCTTGCGCGTGGATTGCCCTATTATATGGACGCACAACGTGAGGGGATCTGGAGCAAAGATGCGCGCAAAAATGGATACATTGACCTCGCACAGGCGACGGCACTGATTGTCGGTGTTGGCGGGATCGGGCATGAAACCGCGCGCCTCTGTAACGAATTCGAGATGAAAGTAATTGGTGTTGACGCACGCTGGGAGTATGAGGTGCCTTTTGTGGAGAAATACGATCCCGCAGAACTGGACACACTCCTTCCACTTGCTGACTTTGTCATAACCACGACACCACACACACCGGAAACCGAGGGGATGTGGCACAAAGAGCGATTTTCCCTGATGAAAAACACCGCTTACTTCATCAATATCGGACGCGGTAAGACGACAAAACTCGCTGACCTCATTTCAGCACTTGAACAGGGTATCATTGCAGGCTGTGGTTTGGACGTGTTTGAAGTTGAACCGTTGCCTGCCGAGAGTCCGTTGTGGCAGCTGCCGAATGTGTTAATAACGCCACACATCGCTGTCAAAGATGCGGAGAATATTGAAGCACGGCGGTTTGAACTGTTCTTGGAAAACGCACACCGATTTGCTGAAGGCGAGCCGTTGAAAAACGTCGTCAATAAAGCATCATGGTACTAAAAAAGAGGTAATATAACAACAGTTTTAAATGATGAGTGGATTCGTCATTGGGTATGTCAACGTCACCGCTGACGTGCCGACACACATCCACGAAATCATCTATAACAAAACGGATGAACTCTTCGCTGGGGCAGCTAATTTCCGGGGCGATCGGCAACACAACCCACTCAATAACATTTTGACCTTGGTACCGGAACTTCAAGTTGTCTTGGAGTCGCCAGAAATAGTGTGATATTCTCTAAACCTTTTCTGCTGTTATGCGTCTGAACTGAATATTTAGAGGCTCTTCGTAGTTTTATAGCCATGGGTAGACAGATGGAATTTTCCATGCCTATTTTTGTACCCGATGTATATCTTTTTACGTTACTTGCTACAAATTAGAACATTTGGAGGATTGAGAGATGCCAAAATTAGTGGCTTTGAAAGCCTTAAAATTGGTAAGTGTCAAAAAAACTACACTCTATAATGCCATGGGATGCAGGCACGGTAGTAATCACTATAGACGCCCGCGGTCGAAAAATCATGAGCACCGCACACTTGCAACGCTGCTATGGTATGCTATCAATGCCCTTCCAAAACGAAAATAATAAACAAGGGATGCTACGGCAGATCCAGTAGTTTGCTAAAAAATACTCAAGAAATTACTTCTTGATGCAGTGCCACCTTCAAACCTGCTTTAAATAGATTAGGATGAAAGCTGCCTACAGGTGCTCTTGCTAATCCTCTTCTCTTCTTCGTCCACGTACGGTGATTTCGCTTGCGGTGGGACCTCTATCACACAGCTTTCCACACGGGAATCGTGTATGGTTTTGCTGCCATCGGGATCGGTATGTGTTTTGATCGTATAGCCTTTTCGAGTGTAATCGGTGGTTGTGGATCCAGTATACTGCCATTCAAATTCATCTAACCTTCCAGTGACTTCTAACACCTTTCTACGTTCTTTTAGATATTTTAGCCACGCTTTCGTCTTTTCCCATTGATAGAGGTGTAGTTCTGCAGTATGGAGGTCAATAAAATAAATATAGCACATTTCTATTTTTTTTAAGACAAGTTTCCAATTGATTTTCTTCATCAAATTTGCTAACATAATAAAAAGCCCCGTTCTTTTTTATAGTGAATCCTAAAAATAAAGGGACACTTCATCTCCCCGGTAGGTTCGGTTTTGCGGTGTACTCACCCCGGGGAATGCCCATAGGGAACCTTCATACCGTTGATTCATGCGATCTGCATTCCTAACCGAACCAGTGCAGCGTGTCCTATTAATTCTAAGTTTTACTATAAATTCAAATTACACAGTCTGTAATGAAATAGAAGAGTTTTGCTTGGGTATTTCGTCAGATTTAAGGGCGGCGTGTCAAATTCCAAGTTCGCGGCGTTTAACGGCAAGGAAAATTAAAAAAATGGATTGTATCTTTTGTGCGATTATTGCTGGTGAGATTCCAGCAGCCAAAGTATATGAAGATGAATACGTCTTTGCTTTTATGGATATTGCCCCCGCAAACCCAGGGCATACCCTCGTGATACCGAAGCAGCACTATCGAAATATCTTTGATATGCCCGCAGAGGTCGGCAGCAAAATTATGCAAGCCGCGATCCCGATCGCAAACGCGATTCGGGCAGCATTAAACCCTGATGGGCTCAACCTCTTTCAGTCGAATGAAGCCGCAGGATTTCAGACCGTTTTCCATTTCCATCTCCACCTCATCCCGCGATGGGAAGGGGATCCGCTACGTTTACCGTGGCGACCGAGCGAAGGTGATATGGAAGAAATCTCCAACATTGCAGCTAAAATTCGAGATGCTTTGTAGGAATAGGGCATAGATTATTTTTTCTCCGGCACCTGTAGGTACTTAAACCTTTTAACATCCGATGTTGTATGTCCGCATCGAAAACCCGATTTTGACAACGGAAGAATCGGAGCAGAAACCTAATAGTTAAAAAATTATGAATATTTTGATTACCTCTGCTGGTTCGGAACTGGCACGCAACGTAGCAGGCGCGTTGGCGGAAGAACATACGCTCCGCTTAACAGAGTTATATCCTGTTGAGAATGTTGACGGAACGTTTGTGCAAAGCGAACTCGGACACGACGAGTCAACCAACGAACTCGTCCGCAGCATGGATGCTATTATACACATTGCCGAAGTTCCATCCGATCTCCTCGCTGAAGCCGACCAACCCGACAATTACGCTATCGACTACCAGACGCGCCGCACTTATAATCTGCTGATGGCAGCGTCGGCGGAAGGTGTGAAACATGTTATTTACGCAAGTACACTCCGCCTTTTCGAGCAACACGGCGAAGACTGGACAGTCACAGAGAGTTGGCGACCGCGGCCGTCAGTCGATAGCTTTGTGCTTTCAAAGCATCTCGGTGAGTTTACGTGTCGGGAATTTGGTCGCGAAGGTAAAATCAACATGACATGCCTCCGCCTCGGTAATCTTATCACTGCTGGTGCCGCGGCGACAGCTGAATATGCCCCCCATGTAAAAAGCATGTGGCTTGAAATGAACGATGCAGTCGCTGCTTTCCAAGGTGCACTGGAGTCTTCATCACCGTGGCGAATCTTTCATGTCCAGTCAGAGTTTCCCGGTTCCCGTTTTTCGATTGTGAAAGCCAAGGGACATCTGAAATTTGAACCGCAATTCGTCCCATAAAGGTAATAGGCACGTTCTGTCGGGTTTCCGTAAGAAAAGGAAGTATAACTTCGGTTTATCGCTTAATTTGTCTTAAAACCGTACAATTCACAGAAATGTATCGACTGTAACGGAAACCTGCCTAAAACGAAGTAGAAGGCAGTCAAGGAGGCCATAGGTAAAAAAATGAAAGTGCTCATTTTGGGCGGTAACGGTTATCTTGGACCGCATGTCGTCAAGGCGTTGGAACCTTACTACACGCTGCGTGTTACAGATATCAACGATATTGAAACGAAACATGAATCGATGCATATTGATGTCGGTTCGTTGGATCAGGTCATGCGCGCCGCTGACGGTATGGACGCGATTCTCAACTGCTCTGTACTACGGCACGACAGACAGTTGGCTTTTGATGTTAGCACGCGTGGCTGTTATAACACAATGCGCGCCGCTGTGGAACACGGTATCCGCCGCGTTATCAACACTGGTCCGCATTTCACCATTCAAGGTGATGATTATACGACCTACGATTACGAGATTAACCCGGATGTTCCACCACACACAAGCACAGGACTCTATCCGTTGACAAAAGGGTTAGGACAGGAAATTTGTAAGGTCTTCACCGAGCTTTACGACATCTATGTTCTTTGCTACCTGTTTCTCAGTTTCCGGGAACACAAGGACACCGCAGAAGGTACCGACCTCAATCCGTTTTCCGTCAGTTGGCGGGACGCGGGGGAAGCATTCCGGCTCGGCTTGGAGATTGATCTGGCAGAACTCCCCTCCCGTTGTGAGATTTTTAATATCTTCGCAGATTTACCACATCAGCAGTTCTCGAATGTCAAAACGAAACGTATCTTAGGTTTTGCGCCGCAGGATAACTTTGAACGGATGTGGCACAAAAAGGATTAAATTGAGTTGTGCACACAACGCTTATCGGACGTTCCAGGAGGAAGAGTGATGTCAAATATTGAGAACTCAACGGAAATAAAGGTTGAACATTTACTGCATAGTGTTAAACAGTTGTCACCTGTTGAATTAGATGAATTCACTCGAAAATTGACAGAATGGCGGCGACAGCGGGAAGCAGTGATAGGTGAGGATATTAATCCCGATGCCTCGGATGCTGCTATTTTGGCATTTATAAGGAAGAATTCGCAATTGCCAGAAAAGGAACATCGGCGTTATTGGCAGTTACGGCGCAAATCTGATGGTGAAACCCTCACTGATGACGAATTGTCGGAGTACCAAAAACTAGTAAGGTGGCTGACAGTTATGAATGCCAAGCGTCTGGAAGCGTTGGCTATCTTAGTACAACGCTGGGGAAGACCCGTGGAAGAAATTATGGTAGAATTAGGACTGGTAGTTTCCCACTTTGAGGAACCCCAATTTGCCGAAGAATCTACGTCAGAGAGTTATACCGAAAACCATAGCGGGCAAAGGAGCGATAGTTAGAAAACTAATGCCATCTGATCGTATTTCTCGATTTTTGCGTCACCAGGTCCAGGAACGTGCCAAAAGATTTTGTGAGTACTGGCACGCACCCGATAATTTCACCACTTCTCCTTTTCATTGTGAACACATTATCCCTCGAAAGGCAGGCGGCACAAGTGCGTTCGCTAATTTGGCTTGGGCGTGTCCGTGGTGTAACATTCATAAACAGGCTAAAACGGATGCTCCCGACCCACAAACAGGACAACGCGTTCCACTTTTTAACCCGCGTCTGAAAAGATGGAACCGGCATTTTATGTGGAGCGAAGACTTTCTATCTATCGTTGGGCGAACGCGAATTGGCAGAGCAACGGTTGAGGCGTTAAATATGAACCGCCTTGAACAAGTAAATATTAGAATCGGATTACGGGCTTTGAGGAAATACCCTCCAGAAATTAACGGTTAAACAATTGGACAATGTGTTATGAAGATTCAACTCTTGGCACATCGTGGCGGTATGGGGCGCGCACCCGAAAACACTGTCGCTTCCTTTAAGCAGGCATTGGCGGACGGTGCCGATGGATATGAGTTTGATATCTGTCTTACCCAAGACAAGCAACCCGTGTTGATCCATGTTGATTTCAACCGAGACAATATTCGGAAAGCCACTGGGTGTGAAATACCGCTCGGTGAACTCACTTGGGAAGAAGTCCAACAACTTACGGTAGAAGCCTCTGATGAACCAGTTGCACACCTTGATGATGCCCTCCGATTTACACGGGAGCATCAGATGCCGTGCTTCATTGAACCGAAGACAGATGTACCGGAAGTGCTCCCTATCATTATAGAACGGGTGCGCCACTTTGAAGTCGTCCACCTCACCAGTATTCTCACTTTTTACCTTCGGAAGCATCTACTTGTTGATGCCAAACGTTTAGAACCCCGATTACAGACGAGCGCGATTCTCATCAACCCGATGGCGAATTTCCTCAAGGCTGCCACAGCGATTGATGTGAATCGTATCATCTTAGGGTGGAGCGGGATTAACCACTTTCAACTCTATAACACTTTCACGCGCACTGTTACGCAACAGGTCGAGCAACTTCGGATAAATGGGATTGGTGTGGAAGCTGGGTTTATTCAGACAGCAAAGGATGTCGCTTGGGCAGTCTCGCGGCAGAAATCCGGCGGTGTTGATAGTTTGTGGGTGGATGATATACCTTACATCAGAAGTTGTCTCCAAGAGATTTAGCCTTAGCAGATGCTTTTAAAGACACACTTCCAGGCCAGACTTGTGGATACACAATTATGAACATTACTGTTTGCAACCCGTTGTTAAGAACCCCTCTCTCTCTTATCGTTGACGATTCTTGTCCAGTAATCAACCTCACTTACTATTGGATACAACAACGACACGCGTGGAAAACAAGGCATCAGCCGGGTGTTCCGCCTGACCGCTGGGAAGGGAACGCCGCGCAATTGAAAAAAATACCACCAACAATCCCCGCAGATTTCGCAGCGGAGTGGGCAGAATGGTGTTGGGAAAACGGCGTGAAAGGCAAATTCAGCCTTATTCCCTACCCCGCTGGAGTGGGGCGCGTTGATGAAGGGTTTCCTACCCAGGTTGTAGAGAAAAGCTCGACACTGGAATATCAGGCATGGCTGCGCGTTTACCGGGAACTGATCTGGCCCAGTTTCGATTTGACACCGGAGATGCTCACCCACACCGCTGTCGTTGATCTGGATACGTTCACGCTCACTGAAGCGTGGGAACAAGTAGAGTGGGTCGATCCACCCGTAGGTGATAGGCTCACAGACTATATCATCACAGCGATGGAAATGCTGGATAATGTCGGTATTCCGTGCGAAGGTGTGACCAGTCCCGGTGCCTTCGGGAAACGTCAGGAAGCAGCGTATGCGAAAGCTGTGCTGACTGCCTCTCAGCATGTCAATAACAACCCACGTCCTTTCTATTTCCTCTGGCTGAAACACGATGAACTACCTGATGTGCCTATCTGGTATCCTGAAAAGGAAAACGGAATCGCAATTGCCAGTATTGTCGCATGTGCTGGCGACTGGTTCGGTGGATGGACAGGCTACGATTTAGGCGATGCTGACCGCTTTATCACGGAAGACGGACAAGGCGGTCGCTTGCCACCGATTCTCGAAAAAGAATTGCCGTGTGTCCTCGTTGGACATTGGCCCGGGTTCTATTTCAACGGTGAAAAATTGGGATTTGACATATTAAAGACTGTTAAGGCGAGACTTGATAATTATGATCCGGATGGCACGAAAACGCTTTGGATGAAAACCTCCGAAATTGGACATTACTGGATGGCACGCGAACTCACCGACATTACAGTGATAGAAGCACAACAGCAGATTAATCTCTTCACGCAATTCCCGACAGCAAATTTTACGCTTGCTATTGATGCACCGGTCCGTCATGTTCAGGTTAACGGGTGGGACCTCCGCGAAGTTCATTCCCGCCGCGATTTTCAGAGCGATACATTTCTCGTTGAAGATAAACAGACTTTCATTGCGTTTGATTTAGAAGTTGGGGACACAATTCTTGAATTGGTTGTCTAAAAAGATTGGAAGGATGATTGTCCGGCTTCCAACCTTCCAGCCTTCTCGACTTTCCACTTTCTTCCGCGCTTTACATGCCTATGGTATGAGAATCCTACCTCCACTCGCAATAACAGTTGAACCCGTCATATAACTCGATTCTTCGCTCAGAAGGAACGCGATTACATCTGCCATCTCTTCCGGTTCCCCGAACCTACCGAGCGGGGTTGTTGAACGCAGCTGCTCTGACATCTCTGGTGAGACTTCGCCTAACATATCTGTCGCAATCGCACCCGGCGCGACCGAGTTGATACGTATGTTGTGCGGTGCAAGCGGCCCACAGCACGATTTCGTCAATGAGATAACTCCGGCTTTCGCTGCCGCGTAAGGCAATTGATTCGGACGGACTGCCAAGGCAGCAATTGACGATACATTAACAATACGTCCAAACTGTTGTTCAATCATCCCCGGTTTAACTGCCCACAACACGTTGAAGGGACCCGTCAAGTTAATCGCAACAATCCGATCCCAGTGTTCAGGTGTGAGTTCGTCAAACGTCATATCACCGACATCTCCGGCGTTATTCACCAACAATTCTATTGAACCGAGTTCTTGCATCACCGTTGCTACCAGTCTATTCACGGCATCTCTGTCGGCAATATCGGCTTGCACAGGTATCGCTTCCTGTCCCAAATTGCGAATCTGCCCACAAACCGCTTCCGCTTTATCTATCGCGCGAGAATAGTGGACTGCAACAGTTGCACCTTCACCAGCAAGTTTCAGCGCAGTCGCCTTTCCAATGCCACGGCTTCCGCCGGTTACCAATGCTATCCTTCCTCTAAATTTCATTCGTCTTAACTAACCTCCCACTCATGAATTTTGACGTATTTGTAGGGGTGAGGGCACCTCGCCCGATCTACTGCTATTACCGATTTTGTTTGTCAAATTTTATTAGGTTTTTGATCTGAGAATAGATCGACTTTTCTTCTCTTTGTATCTATTGTTTGCTAACAAATATAACACAAAACAGGAGCAACGTCAACATTTTCGCCACGGTCACTTACCCCCATTTTTTTTGGAGATCAGTATGTGGTTGATATTGTTAGGTT
>VXZK01000072.1 GCA_009845545.1 Candidatus Poribacteria bacterium | reverse complement strand
ACGATCGCCCGCCCATATTTCCACCAGAACACGTTTCAATTCCCTTCAAACGGGAAAGCGTATCCAAAGAGACCCCATTTTAAGCTCAGTGGGGCCGTGGCTCCAAAACGCCAAAACCAAACGCGAACTGCGCGAGGCTTTTTTCACTTCAAAATTTACCCCAAAAATCCCGCAAACCCACGTGTGCATTGACCCAAACGCGATTTTTTAGCGAAAATGGCTCGAAAGTCAGCCAACACCTACGTTCTTTGGCAATTTAAGAGGCATCTGCACCCGATTACCGAATCGCGTTTGTGTTTATGTAGTTAAGTATACCGTAAATATGCACGAATGTCAATTTTTTTCGAGGCAGGACGATTTAGTTTTCGGTTTTGACTTTAGTTTTTGTGGACAGAGGCGCAATGAATTGCGCTACTACGAACCAGTTTTTCGTTAATGAGAAGCAATTATGCACAGGCTAACAGCCTATGCTACAGGAAGGATGGGCGGGGATGCCCATCCATAGAGTGTGAGTGTGTCTTAAGCACGGATGAGAAACGGTTCATACGTCGGTTCTTCACCGGTAATCACGCGTGCGAGATGCCTGACTTGTAGTTCAATGGAACGAAGATAGGTCGTTTTCTCGTTGCGCGTAGGGTGCTGGAAGGTTTGTTGCATCCGGCCATAGTATCCAGTCAGGAACTTATCTAAGGCTGCTTTGGTGAAGCGAATGCCTTTGTTGGTTTGCTCGAAATCCTCTGGGCGGATTCGGTTGTTGTTGACAAGGGAAAGCACGTATCCATCGACAATAACCTGTCGGAACTCTTCCATTAAATCGGATGCTAATGCGGCGTGTCCGTGTTTGGGTTGATGGAAATAGCCGCAGTAGGGGTCTAAGCCGACGACATTTGTGAATGCATAAACATGGTTGTGTAGGAGCGTATAACCGAGTGAAAGCATGGCGTTGATCGGGTCCGGTGGTGGTCGGAATTGTCGAGTTGTGAAGCCCAGATCGCGTGCCAGAAATTGCCGGAACGCCTGATAGTGGGCGGCTGCGCCTGTGCCTTCGTATCCGAGCAGCGATTCGAGATTCTCAGCACGTTCAAGTTTTTCCAAAGTTTGCCGTGCGGTGCGCGTTGCTGATTTCACCTCTGCGTTTTGGGTACGTTGTCGTTGCGAAAACCGGATAGCGTTCGTTATTTTGCCGCGGACGAAACATTTCGCTAATTCGAGGCACTGTTGTGGATCTTCGGCAACGGCGTATTGCTGCTTGCGAATCAGTGTATCCTTGGCGTAAGGCGGTTGAAGTTTCCCTCTGTATTTCCCGCGTGAAGAGAGAAAAGAGACCGGGACGTTTTTGTTAAGCAGGTACCCTATTGTCGGGGTTGTGATGTGTCCATTGCCGAAGATGACGACTTCGTCGAGGTGGACAATTGGGATTTCCTGAAGCACGTCTCGTCCTTTTTTGACGATCACTTGGTTTCCAGATTTATGGAGCATGGCTCCTTGTTGGGTGATGTATAGAATTGCCATTTTATGCCTCCTATTGTTCTATCCAAATGCGAAGTGCATTATTACACGTCTTCTGGTCAGAAACGGGCAATGCATTGCCCTACTACAAACGGGGTCTTTTGTTAAAGTTTGTGCTACAGTATTGGGGTTGCGTTTCTACAAGTTGTTTTGCACAGGCTAACAGCCTATGCTACATTTCGCTTTTTGCTGTGTGTCGCGTTTTTTGAAACGTTTGCCGAGTTGTGTCGCAATGTTCCTACCGTTCTGGGTTGCCTGTTGTCCGGCGCGTTTGACTTGAACGGCCCCGTGTTTCAGGGTACGTTGGAGTTGATTCTGTAAATTCTTCGCTCGGGATTCAGGGATGGGTTGATAACACCCATCTGCGTCAAAGATGTGCCCAAGGAATTCAATACCGGTGTTGAAGTCTGCGATTTGCGTCTTTTTTGGGTTGAATCCTAATTTGAGCCTTGCAAGTTGTTTTTGAGCATACTGAAGTGCGTGCCGTGCTCTGCCTTCGCTTCGGCAGAGGAGGAGCAGATCGTCAGCGTATCGGACGATTCGTATCCCTGCCCGCGTCATGGCCTTGTCAAATGGGTGAAGATAGATATTCGCTAACAACGGTGAGAGTGGTGAACCTTGTATGATACCGATTTTCCGCGGGCGGCTCATCCGCTCTTTCACAATGCTGCCGACGGTCGGCGCAGCGAGTGCTACCACTACTAACGGAGCGACGATGAGCAGCTGCTTCGTTGCCAAGGGCTTCCACAACCGTTTCGCATTCGCAAGGAGCAGGAGAAGTCCGTCCCGTCCTAAGTTCGTCAACATCTCCTTTCCGGTGTGCGCCAACGGTGCAGCGTGTGTCGCGATTTCGGGTTCGTCAACACTCCACTCGTCTTCTATTGATGCGTTTTGATATTCGTTGTAGTGTTCAATGTGTGGTGTGCGATGTAGAAGTTGATTGATTACTTGTTCAACGCCTTCGCCGACATGGTGTACCGTCTGTTCAATATGCATGCTCCATGTTGGAAGTTTAGGCGGTTGTAAAATGCCACCCATATCTAACCACATCTGAATGAGCCGGATGATTGGCGGCTCTTTCATAGATGCTCGGAGAAAACGCATCAAAATATGCGTATCCATTCTATCAAAGAATTTCTCAATGTCTGCCCGGACACCCCACGTATACCCTTCTGCTCGGATAGCGGCGGCCTCCGCGATAGCGTGTGGTACTCCGCGATTGGGACGATAGGCGAAGCTGCACTCCAGAAATTTAGCTTCGTAGATCGGTGAGATGAGATCGCAAACGGCACGTTGAACAATCCGATCTTTCAATGCCAGCACCGAGAGCTCCCTTGTGCTGCCGTTTGATTTTTTCATCGTGAACTTCTGAACCGGAAGCGGATAGTAGCGTTCTTCGACAAGTTCACGCGAGAGTTGACGGAGATGTTTCGTGATATCTGCCTCAAACTGTTGAATGGTAACGCCATCGATGCCGGGGCCTCCTTTGTTGGCACGGACTTTTCGCCATGCGGCGTGTAGTGTTTCAGGGTGGCAGAGTTGTGTCGCGAGTGAATTATTCAGGGTATAATCAAGCATTTGGCATCCTCTGTTTATTGGTGCGCGTGGTGATAACGCGCCTTGTTGAAAAGTGGGAAATTGTATTGGGTTAATCGGGAAAACGAGGAGACATGGGTCAAACGAATTTATAGAGTCTGCAACCGCTGAAAAGGAGAGTAAAAAATTTACAATTATTTTTTTCAATCGCGGATTCTCGCAGATTTCACAGATTTCGCGGATTTTAAGTGGATATTAGAGAGTTAATGAGACACTCCAAATCGGTGCGGTTGAGAAACCGCACCATAGGTGTCAATTTAGCGGTCCCCAGAGCCGGTAGGTGCGGTTTCTAACCGCACCGG
>VXZK01000086.1 GCA_009845545.1 Candidatus Poribacteria bacterium | reverse complement strand
ATAACTTTAGGATATTTACCCTATTTAATCAATCAATTTTGGCGAAGGTATTGACTATAAGTTCCGACTTATTAAAAAATTCCTTATATTTTCAATCAAAAACAGTGTATGTTTGTCTAAAATTTTGTAAGTAGCAACTTGGGTTATAAATACAAGGAGGTAAAACTACATGTTCCGAAAAATATCAATATCAATCCTGTGCATTGCGTGCCTTTTAGTAGCGATTCCTTTGGTGGAGGCACAACTTCCGTTAGATGGCGTCGTGAGTTACTGGTCCTTTGATGATGGTACGGGTGAAGACGTTTTAGGTAACAACGATGGAGAACTTAAGGACAACCCAAAGTCTGTCGCGGGTAAAGTTGGAAAAGCCCTTGAATTCAACGGGACCAATTCCGTTCATATCCCCGGCACGGCTTCATTAGAATTTGCCGGTGAAAAAGAGATGAGTGTTGCGGTTTGGGTGAATGCTGACAGTGATAGCCCTGTGAAAGGGGTCGTCGCTGGCTGCTGTGGTACGATTGTGGCGCAACGGGATGTCAACGGTTGGGCATTGCGGTTTGACGGTAGAAATGCCGGTCAAGAGATGGAATTTATTGTTCAACCGGGTTGGCAAGGGGACGGCGGTTTCGGTGCACCTCAGTTTGATAAAGGGAAGTGGCATCATCTTGTCGGTGTTGTTGCTGACAAAGAGATGTTTCTTTATGTTGATGGTAAGTTGGAGAAAGAACAGAATTACAATGGTCCGATGTCAACGGGTGGATCCGAAATGGAGATTGGGCATGCAGGTGATGGGGGATTTGTAGGCATCATTGACGAGGTTCTAATTTACAACAAAGCCTTATCCGCCAATGAAGTTAAACAAGTTTTTGAAGCGAAAGGTCTTGCTGTCCAACCGCAAGGTAAACTCGCCACCCATTGGGGGCAAATCAAAACTTCGTTCTAAAGCAACCTTCTCCGTGTCATAGGGCGGATTTTCATATATCCGCCCATGTTTCTCGCCACGTTCTTCCAACTTCTTACAAACGCATCCGCACATTACAATTTCCTTGACATCAATTCGTCTCTGTGCAATACTAAAGTCAACTACCCAAGCCTAAAGACTTGGGCTTGTGACAGAAAACAACGTTAGTTGTATTGCGTGAATAAAGTCTGGGGGCAATGTCCAATGGTTGGCAGGGACCCAGCGTTCGTTCCTACCGCTTAAACTTCATCTTGAGAAAGGACCCTTTAATTATATTATGGAACCCGTAAGAGTAGGTGTAATCGGATGTGGCGTAATCGGGAGCAGACATCTCGGTATCGCGTCAGAAGCATCACACATTGAATTAGTCGCTGCGGCGGATATGATTGAGCAAAACAGAACCAATGCTGCGAAACGCTTCAATCCACCGAAAATGTATAGTAACGACATCGAGCTGCTCAACGACGATGAAGTCGAAGCGGTGGTACTCGCGTTTCCGACGCAATACCGGACAGAAGTTGCTTTGCGCGCATTTGAGAGCGGCAAGCATGTCCTGATTGAGAAACCGATTGCGATGAACACCGCTGAGGTAGAACAACTCATCGCTGCGCGTGGAGACTTAATCTCAGGCTGTTGTTCCTCGCGGAACCGTTTCAGCGCAGCTGCGCGGCTTGCGACAGAATTTATCACGGCTGGCGGTTTGGGCGACCTGCGTAGCGTATATTGTCGCGCCATCAGAGGTGCGGGGAAAGGACCGGACACGCCGCGCCCGGCTTGGCGGTTGACGAAGGCTCTCAACGGCGGCGGTATCCTCGTGAACTGGGGCTGTTACGATCTCGACTATCTGCTCGGTCTTACCGGATGGCAGCTGAAACCGCAGACGGTATTTGCCCAGACATGGACGGTGCCATCGGTCTTTGAATCACACATCGCTCCGGGTTCCGATGCGGAAACGCACTATACTGCCCTTATCCGATGCGAAGGTGGTATTGTGCTCAGCGTAGAACGTGGTGAGTTCATGACGATGCACACGCATCAAGGTTGGGAAATTATCGGTACAGAAGGGTCTCTTAAGTTGACCATGGGCGACGGGAAACCTGAAAGTGTTACTTATAATCGCACAACAACAGAAGAAGGTGTTGAATCAACATCGCTTACGGAAATAGGGGAGGCACCGGAATCACAACACAGCAATCCACTCTCTGATTTTGCTGCGGGCATCCGCGAGAATCGGCAGCCCTTGACGAGTCTGGAAAACGCGCGTGTTGTTCAGAAAATAACGGATGCCATATACGCTTCGGCAGAGACAGGAGGTGCTGTAGAAATAGGAGGATAAAAATGCCATTCCGTGGATTCGCAATATTCTGTAGTCTCTGCCTCAGTTTTATCATTGTCTCGTTCGGGAATGCTGAAATTAATCTTGATGATTTTGCTGTGTGTGGCTCTTTAAGGTAAAGGAAAAAGGGGTAGGTCTTGTGCCTACCCTTTCGATTATTCATACAAAAAATTTTTCGGCGACGACAGTTGTGAAATTCTTACCCATGACTCGGTAGCCCTCCGCATCAGGATGTAGGTCATCTGGTAGCAAATGGACAAAGTCAGCACCGAAGACGCTTAACCCATCAACGTAATGAACATGTTTATCGCCGTGTGTTTGAAGTGCCTCGGCAGCGGCTTGTACCTCTTCACGCATCCGTTTGAGATGGAATCCTACAGTGTTTGGATTTTCCTCTCTCGGCGGGCAACAGATAGGCGACATGAGTGCTATTGGTATATCTGGATGCTGCTCTCGGACAATCTGGACGGCTCCGATGATTGCCGGACGGAACGCCCGCGGTCCTAAACTGGATGCCCCTTGAATATTAATGCCGAGGCACATTGAGATATAATCAGCGGGTAAATCACGAATCATCCGCGCCACCATTGCGTCCAGATGGCACTGTCCGCCGTAGCCGAGACAGGTTAGATTCAGCCCGTGTGTACGTGCGACGACCGCTGGCCATGTTTGTGTTGGCGATGCCGCTGCCCGACACTGCGTGATAGAACTCCCATAGGTAATCCAGCGCGGGCGGGTGTCCGTGAATGGATCCAGTGTTGCGCCATCATCTATTGCTAAGCTGCGGAGTTGAAACCTTCCGAACTGCGGCAGCCATAATTCAATTAATTTTTCTTCATCAGATAAGTTTTGAAACGCGAAACTGTCCTTCTGTTTTAAGTCGATTGAATCTATCAATGCCCCGTCACAACAGAGATCAAGCCTTCCGGCTTCGTTTTGTGGTACGATATTCCCGGCAACCTGTGTTGTATTGCTCCGAAAACTAATACGAACGCCGGCGGGCATCGCTGAGCGTTCAAGTAAGGGTTCTGGGAATAGGATATGCGCTGAATGCGGTGTGCGCCAGGGCATTATCCAATCTTCGGTTTTTTGCAGGGAGACCGCGCCCTGCCACGTCAATTGCGGTGCGTCTGGTTTTAATTGCATTGTGTCTCCTTTACTTGTAGTGGTCTACATCGTATCAACCAATTCACGCAGTTGTCGGACGCCTTTTAGCATATCTTCCGGCTGCCCCCAGTGCTCAATACTCGCTGCGCCGGTGAATCCATCACTGACTAATGTTTCCAGGAGCTGCGCATACCGCAAATCTGTGTCGCCGATCGGGTCAAGGTTTTTCTCAGGATTCGGTTTCACATGCAGATGTCGTACGAGCCCTTTGATGTGGGCATACCCGTCCGGGATCGGATTTTCGCCGCAGTGTAACCCGTTATTAACATCCCAGCACGAGGTGAGCGAGGTACTATTTCCGAGGGCATTGATGACAGCACGCGTCTCTTCGCAGGTCCCAGCGAGGCACGCGCTTTCGTTTTCAAAGCAGAGCGTAACGTCTGCGCTCTCTGCGATCGGTACTACCTGCGAAAGTTTTTCGACGATGCGTTCCATATAGTCGTTAATATCCGGTCGTGGTGCCCCTTTAGTCCGGCGATTCGGATTCCAAAACGTAAACCCACGAATGACTTGAGTATCAAAGGCATGTGCGAGCGTGACCATGCGGTCAAAGTGTTTTCGGTGTTGATCATACTCCTGCGGATCATCAATTGCGCATTTGCCAAAGGGCGATCCGATACTGGCGACGCGAACATTGTAGGCAGTCAGTACATCTTGAACGCGTTGGACATCGTCATCGTCAATTTCGGTTACGTGTTTGCCCCAAACACCGCCACGTATTTCAACGGTATTCGCGCCAGCTTCAACACCGAGTTTGATGGCTTCCTCAAAATCAGTTTTAGAAACCTCGTCAGCAAAAAAACAGACATCAATCATTTTTAACCCCCTAAAGAATCAGAATCAACGGTATGAATGCCTTATGGACATTCACCGCCCTTATCAGCGGACTTTTGAAACCGTTGTGTAGGTTCTACAATTTTTTCAATTCAGTCAGAATTTGATCCGAACTGAGGCGCGTATCAAACTTGGCATCAAGGAATTTCCATGCGACGCGCCCGTCTCGGTCAATAATATAGGTAGCTGGACGCGCTATGCTCATGTTCCCTGTGTCAATAACATTATAGGCATCAATCGCGTCCATATTCTCATCCGAGAGCAAGAGATAGGTTAATTGGAGCGACTGTTGCGTTAAATTCACAAGCGACAATGGATCTGCACTAATAGCAATTATTTCGGCATCTTGTGCTTTAATGTCTTCGTAACCTGCTTGCAACTCACCGAGTTGCGCCTGACAGAAACCTCACATCCCCATCCGATAGAAGACAATGACTAACTTTTGTCCGCTGTAATCCGAGAGACTATGTATACTTCCATCTACATTTGGCAACGAGAACTCGGGTGCCGTTGCGCCGTACCGCGCTGGATAAAGTCCTGTATAGAGGGTAGAACGCGAGGGTGCGCACGTCGGTGTGGGTGTAAAAGCGTGCGTGAAACAGATTCCATCTTCAGCGATGCTATCTAAGTGTGGCGTTTGGATATGTCCGTTCCCGTAGCAACCGAGGTATTCCGAGCCGTGGTCATCGGAGAGATAAACAACGATATTTGGCTTTTTTAATCCCATAGGTTAATAGTCCTCAGCAGGTCGGAACGGCTTCGGTTTCTGAGGATTTTCGATTTCCATCTCAACAGTTTCCGGTGGAAATTGTGTGCAGACCGCGCCGTCCTTCATTACCCATCGGAAGTTATGCCAAAAGCGTCTGCTTGTCTTGACGATTTCTGGATTTGTATAAACCCCTGCGACAGCAATACGGCTCTGCTCAGTTTTATTTGGTGGGCTATAGTGCCAAAGGCTGCTGTGCCAGATGACGACATCTCCTGTACCTAGCTCAATATGGTGTACACCGTGCTTTCCGATCATCTCCTGAACGGTTTCGCGTGGTAGTTCGCCGTGTATGCTATCGGGATACAAGACGTGTTCAATAATTTCGGTTTTGTGGCTGCCGGGGATAAACTGCATGCATCCATTTTCCCGCGTGGCGGGTTCAAGGGGTGTCCAGAAGTTGAAAGGTTCTGTTTCCCCATCGCGCCAGAGTCCGTTGTCTTGGTGCCAAGGAGTCGCGCTACCGGTGAGGGGCGGTTTGAGGAAGCAGCTATTGAACTTCATAATGATGTCGTCACCGAGGAAATAGCGTGCGATGTTGAGTATTTCAGGGGCGGCATGTATACTATGCCATATCAGTGGGGCTTGGACGCAGAAGTTGCTGAGTTTCCGATAGCGTGCAATACGTCCTTGTGGCGAATCGTTCATCGGATCCATCGGATCGATATCAGCAAACTGTCCGGGATCCGGTTGCATGATGTGGTTGCGGATCACGCCGCGGAGTTCCGCAGCCAAGTCTTGTGCAATAATATCGCGAAGGATGAAGTAGCCTTCGGTTTCATAATGCGCCTTCTGTTCAGCGTTTGGTTGCCATCGTGTCATCGTAATGTTCTGTCTCCCGTTGTAAGTGCCAGATGTGCCTGGAATGTCTACCTATCAGTCACACAAAGATGTCTTGAACCAGACATTGGAACCCTTCGACGACATCACCACCATCAAGCGTATCGGTTCCACGTAAAATGGCAAAATCCTCATTGGAGCGATAAACCTCCACCGTTTCCCGGCGTGGATTGATGATCCAGACCATTGTGCAACCTGCAGCCAACCACTCTTCTACTTTCTCAGCAACCTCGGCGTATGTATCGCCTGGAGAGATGACTTCAACAGCCAGATCAGGTGCCCCTTCCCAATAGCCTCTGACAATCCCTTGTCGTTCGATTGATACCTGACTAACAAAGGCGGCATCTGGGGCGCGCACCGTGTCAGGGTTTTGGGCGATCTTAAAACCTGTTTCGGCACCGCAAACATAACCTAATTGATGTGTTCTAACATGCACGTTAAGTCTGCTTCCAATTTCAGCTGCACAGATACCGTGCTCAAATCCAGCAGGTGGCATTTTGCGGAGGACTCCTTTCACAAGTTCATACCGAGTGCCGTCATCAGGCTGTTTCGCCAAGTCATCAGCCGTTAAAAGGCGTTGTTGCGCGGTTGGCAATGTAGATCGCGATTGATTCAGCTGCGTGTCTGCCATGATGTCCTCCGCAAAAGCATATTTAACAATTTCCGATTTCCTATTATGATAACACTTGCAAGCCCGTATGTCAACTGCCTCAACGATTCTTGAGCTGTCCCCAAGTCGTTGTGAGTAATCCGTTTGGGGAAACAGGTAGGACAGCCTCAACCCCTTTCATTAATTCTGTGACCTCTGCTTCTGTAATGCCGCGGTCAAAGAAGATAACTTCGTCCAATCTGCCGATGAATTTCTCGCCGCCGAAGGTTCCGAAGAGCAGCTCGCCTGCCTGATCAATATCGCCATCTTGTTTGGTTGTGGCTTCAAGCGTGCCGTTTACATAAAGTTGCATCTCATTGCCGTTGTAGAGTCCAACAATATGATACCACTTTTCAGGTTCGATGACGCTTGTTCCCCACACGCCGCCGGTAAATCCACCCCCTGACCAGATACCGAAGACATAGCCACCTGGCACCCTTTCGCCTGCCGATTGAACCTCCAACAGATAGGAACCGTTCTTTCGGATAGCGGTATCGGAAACGCCTTTATTCATGTAGACCCAAGTTGCGATGCTCATCTCTTCTTTGAAACTGAGGCTATCAGAATGTTCAACAGTCACGACGTGCGGTGGTTCAAATTCCAATGCGCCCCCGAATTTGCCTTCAGCCCATTTCGCGCCGCTAATCGCGCCATCATTTCCATTGCCCGATGTATCTCCAGCGGTCCCACCTTTGCCTTCATCAAAAAGATAGATGCCGACAGCATCATCCAGCAACTCGGCAGAAAGCGGATACACTGCTATACACAAACAGCCAATGAGAACGAACCAAAATATGTGTTTCATTGCTTCTTTTTCCTCCGTTGATAATATACGAGTTTAGCAGAAAGGAAAAAATGTGTCAAGGCTATGGATGTGTCTTTTTTCATTGAATCGTTTAGGTGAATATGATAAGTTAAGGAAATAAGTACTAAACTGTGAATGGACCAATGCTGACTCAAGAAATGGTAGCCGATGTCCCAATGGAGCCGGGTGTCTACTTTTTTCGTGGAGCCACGGGGACAATCCTCTATATCGGCAAGGCGAAATGTTTGCGGAAGCGGGTACGCTCTTATCTCCATAAGATCAAAAACCGCCCAAGCAAAATCAAACGGCTTATCCGGTGGACAACAGATGTCCGATATCAGGTGTGTCGTTCAGAACAGGAAGCCCTCTTCCTTGAATCGCGACTGATCCAAGAGTATCAACCCTCCTATAACACTGCTTTGAAATATGGAAGGACCTCTTGGTATATTCGGATAGACGTTGGCGAGGCTTTTCC
This sequence comes from Candidatus Poribacteria bacterium, assembly GCA_009845545.1. Lineage (GTDB taxonomy): Bacteria > Poribacteria > WGA-4E > WGA-4E > WGA-3G > WGA-3G. Next base: position 12,163 of record VXZK01000086.1, on the reverse strand, counting down.
GCGCCTTGATCGTGTGTCCGAAACACAACCCGATGGTGCGAGATATTTTGGACCGTTGTCGAGTCGGCGATGGACAGATGAGGCGATTGACGTTTTACAGCGGATCTTTCCGGTTCGCACGTGCGAAGGTGAGATTACGCCAATTTCGGGGTTTCGCGCCTGTTTTCAGTATGACCTAAAGCGGTGTGATGCACCGTGTGCAGCACTCATTACGCGCGCACGCTATGGAGAGATGATTACAGACATCGTCGATTTGTTGGATGGAGAATACGAAAAAGTCCAGACACGTCTGGTTTCCAAACGGGATAGTGCGTCGGAGGCTTTGCAATTTGAGCGCGCTGCTGCATTGCAAAAGCAGCTGCAACGGATCCAAAAAGTCTTTACGTTCTTAGATGTGCATCGTCGGTGAACCAATAGCGACAGAAGATGGCAGGCTATCCACTCCATGAAGAATTCGCAATTAGGAGGGTCCGTCGAAACGCTGGTAAATTTTCGTATATTTGGCGGATAATTTCGCCTTCGTAAAAAAATGTTGCCAAGAAACCTAATACCGTGTTAGAATAGTAAAAAATAATTATTCAAGGAGGTTAACCCATGCATATAGCGAAACTATCGCTAATTTGTCTTGTCGCCTTTGCCTTCATGGTAGGTTGTGGCATGATGGGACAGAAGGCAGAAATGTCTGAGACCGCTATTACAAGTACTACGGACAGTGCTCCCATGAAATCTGAAGCGAAGAGTGCCAGTGACGTAGCAGAAGCCATGGATAAAGCCGCCGTTGAAGAGATCACACTGAATGTCACGGGGATGACATGAAGCAACTGTACCAATGCGGTGCAGGGTGCACTCAGCAATATCACCGGTGTTTCTGAAGTGGTGAGCGTCTCTTCAGCGAGCAACACGGCTGTCGTAAAGGTCGAAAAGGGGAAAGTTACAACTGATGCCTTGATTAAAGCTGTTGAAGCGGATCCGCGCTTTAAGGCAACGGTTGCCAATTAGTGGCATAGAAAGAAGGGCGGATTTATCCGCCCTTTTTATTATATCAGTTGAAGGGCGAATCGTACTTCCTTTGTGCCCTCAATCGGATATAGTTTAATTCATTAGATATAAAATCAAAGGAACGCGATCGGAAGTTCGCTTTTACAAATAAGGGGAATAAACTTATGCGTCAGTTAAACGTGAGCATGCTATTTGTCTGCTTTGCAGCACTCCTATTTGTTTTTGCTTGTGCAGACTCGTCAAAGAAACCAGCAGAAACACCAAGCCAAACGGCAGAAGAAACGACAGAAACACCAACTCAAACGGCAGCAGCAAGCATTGAAGAAGTGACGCTTACTGTAACCGGTATGACGTGAGGCTCTTGTACCAGTGCGGTGCAGGATGCACTTACAAAGGTTACCGGCGTTTCTGAAGTTGTCAGTGTTTCTATGGATGAAAATAAAGCTGTGGTGAAGGTTGAGAAGGGCAAAGTTACAACAGACGCTTTGGTTCAGGCTGTTGAAGCAGATCCGCGTTTTAAGGCAACAGTCGCTAACTAAAAATTTTAGGTTGCATAGATTGAAATGCACCACTTAACTGTGAGGAAGCTTATACACAGTTAATCAACTTTGCATGGCGAGGCTTTAGTGCCTCGCCATTTTTTCGGGTATGTGGAACTGAACACACAGGGAAACTATAGTGAAGCTACAATTTCCGCGGAATATCCGGTTCGGTTCCAAACCGAACCTACCGGGTCTGGTACCAAGACGGTTATTTTTCTTAAATTGATGCTTATGGTTCGGTTGCAAACCGCACCAACTGGATATGGGAAAAACAGGGATTACCATAAATGCCCTGAGGTCTTACTTACTGCCTTTTGGTGAAAAGCGGGTTATCAAGTAGCGTTTGGACTTCATAGATAGAACCTTTTAGCTCTGCGTAGGGTTCTGGCATACGAATTGGTGCAGCTACCATACGGGGTTGATTCGTCGGTTCGCCACGGATGATGAAGTCGTTGAAAGTATCCCAATCTGGAATGCCCTTCAGGGGCCATGCATCTACGGCGCAATACTGGAAGAGCAGTAAGCGTCTCGGTTTGTCAGAGGTGTTCGGGGCAGAACCGTGTAACGCCCGAACATGATGGATTGTAATCCCACCTGCCTTCAATTCAACAGGCACAGCTCCTTCTGGTGTAAAATCAGGGTCCGTCACGGCACCAATAAATGCGCCATCTTGGTGATGATCTAAAGTTGGTCCCTTATGGGAGCCAGGAATTATCATCAACGCGCCGTTCTCTACAGTCATATCGTCAATTACAATACCAACTGCAAGCAGATCATCATTGGTGTGTGGGTAAAACGCCCAATCCTGATGCCATTCAACAGGACTTCCGAACTCTGGATACTTCATATTCAACTTATGCCCATTATACCGAACGCCGGATCCAATAAGTTGTTCCACAATATCCAGAACCTTGGGGTGCCGTAAGGTTTGGTCGTAGACGGTATGGTATAGTGCCGGACTTTTGATACGCCGCACGCGTGGGTTCGCTGCAGTATGTCCGGGTTCCAGATCAAAGATGTCAGTATGTTCAGTAACCTCTCTCGATTTCTCAACGAATTCATCGGTGACGCGTTGAAGATCGGCGACCTCTTCCGCTGTTAGCACTGCCTCAACACCGATATAACCGTTCTCCTCATAAAAATCACACTGTTCTTGTGTAAGCACTGTGTGGCCTCCTATATCTCACGCACAGATTTCGTAAATGCTTCAAGGCTTGGTGTTTTGGGAACTGCACGTAGCAGCTGCTTGAGACGATCTAAATCGTCGATTCTTTCCAGATCGGGCTTTAGTGTCTGTATGGCCTCCGACTGAAATTGCTCGCTTAGCAATTCCAAAATTAAGTCGATAGCACATTTTTTTTGTCCACGTTCTAAACCACGTTCTAAACCACGTTCTAAACCACGTTCTAAACCACGTTCTTCTGCTTCTTGAATATATTCACGGAAAAAAGGAGATTCTTGCATGATGCCCTCCGGTAAAAGTTGTTTTATCATTTGAGGTTCATAAACCAAACCGCCAAAGATGCCCAAAGCAGCCAGTAAAAGATCCCGGTTGTTCTGATCTACAGGTGCGGTAAAGGTCGCATCAACACACGTCTCCAACCAGCGGTTCGACCCCATCCGTTCAGGCGGTTTCATCAATGGCGAAAGCGGGAGCAGACCGGGGACCTGTGCTTCTAAAATTGATTGTCCTTCTATCTCAATTAGCCGAATTACTCTATACTTAAGTCTGTACTCACACCCATAGCCGCCCTATTCATAGAACCCCGGGTCGTTTCTACTCGCACTCGGATGCAAATAGAGGACACTGGAGTAGACGTTAAGTTTGTGCTCTCTAATAAGAAATCCATTATAGCCTGCGATCCGGAGCGGCATCGGTTCCTGGCTGTTATATGCTTGAACCTCGTTATGAAGAATAGCAACTTCATCAGGAAACTGGACTTTCAGTGTGCTATCTGTCTCACGTGCTTTGAGTGTAATTTGCTCAGTTGCCAAGTTCTCCAGCACCGTGGCATTTGGATATTTAAGGATGAGTTCTACAAAAGGTTCAGCATACTCAGTCGTTACGAATTTAGTTACATTATCATAGCGTTGTCTCATATAGATAGTATACAATGATGTCTTGGATTCTGTCAATGTTTTTTGCGATAAACATCTGATTTCAGTTTTGAGGTGATTTCATCGTGGACAATGCGGCACGCTGTGCCAATAGGCCATTTCAACGTGTGTCAAGCAATTGTTCATAAACGTTTTGTATTCTTTGGACGTGTGTTTTAACACCGAAAGCCTCTTCGGTGTATCTTCTTGCCGCTTGCCCCATACGCACGCTTTGGATCGGATCTTTGGCGAGTTCAACAATCTTGTCTGTGATCTTCTCTATCGAATCCAAGGGGACAATGCATCCCGTTACCCCATGAACAATCATCTCAGCTGTGCTACCGATAGGTGTGCCGATGACAGGCTTACCAGTTGCCATCGCCTCGGCAATGACGCTCCCTGCTGAAAGGGTTACGAGGAGGTCAAGTTCCTGCATTGCGGTAGGCATATCCGTCCGGTGCCCTGTAAAATGAATGCGTTTTTGTAATCCATATTTGGCCACCAACTGCCGGACTTCCTGCTCATAAATGTGATGCTCCGGCGTATCCAACGCGGCACCGATGACCCGAAACCGAACCTTCTGGCATTGCGCAACGACTTTGGCGGCTATCTCAACAAACGCCTTTTGGCGTTTAAAGGGTTCAATTCTTCCCACGATACCGACAACATATTCCCCCGGGTGTGCGGGTCCATACGCGGGTTGAAAAACGGACAAATCAACACAATTGTGGACGACATCAACCTTTTGCCCATCAATCCCAGCTTGAATCAGCGGGTCCTTGCTCTGCTCCGAGATAGCGATAGTCCTGTCCATCCGATCGAACCTGTATTTCCGTACCTGATCCGATGTAAGGAGGTTTCGCACGTGTGAAACGACAGGTACTTTCAACCGCTTTTTGAGAAACCACAGATATGGATTCAACCACGAATCAGAGGTATGGACAAGGTGCGTGTTGTGTCTCTTAGCAAGCGCGACTAATTTTCTGGCGGCACTGTACCGCGTTATCAACGATCGCGCTTTCCGCCACGGCGGGAGTTTAAGGACCACTGTCGGAATATCGGCACCCCTCAAGTGTTCTACAAAAACGCCATCGTCAGGACAAACGACGAGGGGGCAATAGCGCGCTCGGTCGATATTTGCAACGAGATAAGCAAGTTGCTTCTCACCCCCGCCGATGCTCGATCCGCAATGGCTGAGGTAGAGTATCGGTTTTTTGTCCATGTGTCCACCTGCCCATCCCGTGAATTACTTTTCAGCGATAAGTTGGGTAACCCACAAATTAGACAGGAAAATCGAGGTGCTGATCCCGGAAAACCTGACTCACCGATCGGTGTTGATGTACCCTCAATATGGCTTGAGAGAGGAGTGGTGCGATAGAGAGCACTTTAACTTTCCCATCCAGCTGCTTTTCAGCAGGAACAGGGATCGTATTGGTCGTGACCACTTCACGAATTGATGGGTGATCAAGACGCTGTAGTGCCGGACCAACCAATATAGGGTGTGCGATACTCACATAAGCGGGAGCTGCACCAGCCTCTGCCAATGCTATGGCTTGTTGGCGAATAGTTCCGCCTGTTTGTATTTCATCGTCAGTGATAATAGGGGTTTTACCTTTAACATCTCCAACAAGTTCGACGAATTTAACGCTCTGTCCATCAATACCAGTGCGTCGTTTGTGCATGATGGCTAACGGCAGCCCAAGCATATCGGCGTATTTCTCTGCTAATTTGGCGCGCCCGGCATCAGGGGCAACAATTACGCCGTCTTCGACTTGTTTCTCGCGGAAGTAATTTACCAAAGTCGTCACGGCCGTCAGGTGATCCATTGGGATATCGAAAAAGCCTTGTATTTGTGGAACGTGAAGATCAATCGCCATGACGCGACTTGCGCCTGCCGTTGTCAAAAGATTGGCGACAAGCTTCGCGCTAATCGGTTCGCGTCCAGTTGTTTTGTGATCCTGACGTGAATATCCAAAATAGGGAATAATCGCGGTAATCTGCCGGGCTGATGCGCGTTTCATTGCGTCAATCGTGATGAGCAGTTCCATCAGGTTTTCGTTGGCGGGTTGGCTGGTTGGCTGCACAACATAAATATCGGTACCGCGGATACTTTCCTCAATTTGAACGCGAGTTTCAAGGTTCGGAAACGGGCCGATTGTAATTTTACCAAGTTCAACGCCTAAAATGGCAGCGATTTCCTTCACCAATGCCGGATTTGCACTTCCAGCAAATAACCTGAAATCGCTGCTAACTTGTTGGTCAATCAGTGGGGACATGTCAAAACCTCCTTAATTCAAAATGGGAATGGGTTAGATTAACGATTCACCTGTCATTTCAGCGGGTTGCTCTAAACCGAGGAGGCGGAGTGCTGTAGGTGCGATGTCCGCAAGCCGTCCGCCTTCACGGAGTTGTTGCCTCTTGCGCTGGTTATCGACAACGATGAGGTCTACGTCGTAGGTTGTATGTGCGGTGTGGATACCGCCGGTATCGGGATCAATCATCTGTTCACAGTTTCCATGATCCGCAGTGACAATGAGCGCGCCGTCCTTTTTAAGTACAGCGTCAACGATTCTGCCGACTCCAGCGTCAACTGCTTCAACTGCCTTGATAGCGGCAGGCAGTGAACCGGTATGCCCTACCATATCTCCATTGGCATAGTTGAGTACGATCAAATCATATTTATCGGAGCCGATCCGGCGTAGCATCTCTGCGGTCACACCTGGTGCTGACATTTCAGGTTTCTGGTCGTAGGTCGTTACGTCACGTGGAGAAGCTATGATTTGCCGATCTTCGCCTTGATAGGGTTCATCTCGATAGTCGTTGAAAAAGAAGGTAACATGGGGGAACTTTTCAGTCTCCGCGCATCGGAACTGCGTGAGTCCCGCCTCGCTGACATAAGCACCGAGTGTATTCTTCATTTTCGATGGTTTTTTAATCGCCGCTTCAACAGGCATTCCTTGCTCGTACTCGGTCATTGTAACAAACTTAACGTCAGGTTTGCAATTCCGTTTAAAACCCATTTCTCGCGTGACACCGTCTTTCCCTTCCGCTTGAAACGGAAATTCATCCAGACAAAAGGCTTTGGTGAGTTCACGAGGACGGTCGCCTCGGAAGTTATAGAAAACAACGGCATCTCCGTCAGTGATACGCGGCAGTGGATCACCGTCACTTCCGACAACTACACTCGGACGCACAAACTCATCCCCTTTGCGGTTGCTGTCATCAGGGTTTTTGTAATAATCACGATAAGCATCTGTCGCAGAAGTAACAGGGTCACCAACACCTTCAGTTAAAAGCCGATATGCGACCTCAACGCGTTCCCATCGGTCATCCCGATCCATGGCGTAGAAGCGACCGATAATGGAGGCTATCTGCCCGATACCGATCTCTTTCAATTTCGCTTCAATCTGCTCACAGAATTGGATACCAAGGTCGGGCTGGCAGTCGCGTCCATCGCTGAAATTGTGAATCCAGACTTGGTTGGATTTGAGTCCATTTGTCTGAGCAAGCCTGAGCAGCCCGTAGAGGTGTTCAAGTGAACTGTGCACGCCAGCATCGCTTGCCAATCCCATGAGATGGAGATGTGTTCCGTGCTTTTTGACATACGCGATCGCTTCCAAAAGCACTTTATTCTGAGCAAATTCACCGGAACGGATCATGGTACTGATGCGGCGGAGTTCTTGGTTCACAATGCGTCCTGCGCCGATGTTCTGATGCCCGACTTCGCTGTTGCCGATAACACCAACCGGTAGACCAACATCTTCACCGGAGGTATGGATGAGGACATTTGGATAGTTCTGTCGAAGCCAATCATCCACGGGTGTTTTTGCGAGATGAACGGCGTTCGCGTGCTGAAATTCGGGGTACGGATTATTGCCCCAGCCGTCCCGAATGATGAGGACGACGGGGCGTTTCTGCTGGGTTGCCATGCAAATTCCTTCCTATTGCATATAGTTATCGGTTGTCAGTTATCAGTTAAGAAACCTCTTGTGGCAGTCCCGTTTGCCGTAGCCGCTACAGAGGCCCTCTTAACTGAAAGCGAAGCACACTGACAATTTGTTGACATAAGTGCCTCCATGAGGCTCTGTTTTCTTACCAAACGATTTGAGCGGCGGACATTTTTTAAAGTCCTACCTTTAATTTTCCCCATGTTGTGGTGAGTTTTCCACGTGCTTCTACGTCTTGCGGTGTTTCCATGACCTTTTGGATGTCGGCTTCGCTCAAAGTTTTCTCATAGAGTCGGACTTCATCGATTTTACCGGGGAAAAAATCTGTTGGTCGGCCGAAATCGTCACCACCGATCCAGAGTTCTAATGCGGAAGGTGCGATGGGTACACCGTTGGCAGCGTCGCCTTCGAGTTTACCGTTCACGTAGACCTTCATTGTTTTTCCATCGAATGTTCCAGCGAAATGATACCACTCACCGACTTTCCAATCGGTTGTTGTTGATTCAGCAAAAGTGTTGTTCGGTTTGACGAGGAAATCAATACTATCTACGTTGCCGAAGTCAAAGATAATGAAAATGGAGTCGTTTTTGACCATCAAGCGTCGTCTGGTGAGTACATCATTTGGGCTGAACCACGCCATGAGGGTAATATTTTCCTCAATTGCGAAGGCGGGATCGTCTGCGACAACGACGTGGTCCTCCTCACCGTCAAATTCGAGTCCGGTACCGAATTTTCCATCAATCCACTTGGGATTTCCGTTAAATTCTCCGTCATGTCCATTGCCCGTGACATCTTCGGCTTTTTTACCATCGCCTTCATCAAAGGGCCAGTAGGCGACGAGTCCGTCTTCTGCGACGTTGGCGATACTGAGGCAGGGAACGATCAGGAGTGCACATAGCGACAAAACAGAGATAATTTTGGACATTATAGGTTCTCCTATGTAAGCGCGAAATTTTGGATCTGTCTCTTGGGGATTTGCCAATATTATAACATATTTGTGGAAAGGAAGTGTATAAAAAATTAAGATTTGGTAGGGAAATTTAGTTGGTGAACAAAAGGTGTTGATCGTCTGAATCGCTGATTATCACGGATTACACGAATTTCGCGGATAAGAGAAAGATTCTCTCTTAAAATTCGCATTAACCGCACAATCCGCGTAACTTGTGATTTCGGCGAAAACATGCTTTGCATCTAACATTTTTCGCCTGTGGCACTAAGTACTCTCAAGACAAATCTCATTTACTGCTCTTTCAAGTTATTCTACTGAGGGAAGCGAGACCCTCGGGCGTTTCCGAGCAATCTCTTTGAATAGATACTCAAACTCAACGCGAAGGAAAATAGATTGATCTCTCTGCTTGAACATGCGGCGCAGCCACTTTGGGTTTATTGTTTGATCAATCTTCGTGATTACATACTCAAGTTCGTCTTCTGTAAGCATATATTTAGAGGCAAGTTGTTCGATCTCTGCCTGCAAGCGTGCAATCAAACGTTCCGAATCGTCCTTAACAAATTTATCCGCGAGAAATTTGGCTGCACTAGTTCCACCTATGCCTGCTCCCAATGAACCCGCGATTCCTCCAATCAATCCACCAGCCACCGTGCCGGGACCAGGAAACACACTACCGATTGCTGCCCCACCTGCTGCTCCACCAATCCATCCTGCAGCACCTGTCGCAACACCAGGGGCGTTAATTGCAGTATTTTTTGCGAACTGTTGCCACGAAATTGAGCGTTTAAAGGCAGCTCGATAGAAATCGGGTGTGCTTGTCACAACTGCTGCAACTGCTGCTGTAATCGCATTCGTGCGGAGTAGTCTTGATACATGGTTAACGGCAGCAGCACCAGCAACTGGCTTTCCGAGGGAGGCCGTAGCAATTTTCCGGGCGACTTCCTTGCCAGCAGGCGTGCGCGATATAGCCTGTACATTGTTGCGAACGGATGTAGCTCCGAATGCACCGATTCCGGTGCGTAATAACTGAGCACTTACAACTCCTGTAAGAATCATTGTGCTACCACTCAACGCCGCGCAGCCAAGCGCAGCCATTGTTGCATCTTTGACGCTTTCACCCCGCCAGCGACTGTGTGCAAAGGTTACTGCAAATGAAATTGGAAACACAGATAGCGAAGTCACAACCTGCGTTTTTGCATCGAAAACAAGGGAATCAATATTTCCAGCGCGGGCAATATTTTTCGCTTGTTGATAGGTCACCGAACCTTGGTGGACTATTTTCTCGGCATCCGCGGGATTCTTGATGCCCGGAACTTTGCCTTGCTCAATCCGCTTACGCATGAATTTTACGCAATCTTCCCATTGATCCTTCGGGACTTCAAGAACTTGATCCTCAAAACGAAAATATCCAGAGTTTGAATCAAACGCGGCGGCAACAGTTTGAGACGCACTTTGATAATATTTGGATTGAAGGAATACCCCATCAACAAAGCGATCTGGTCCGTTTAACTCGTTGGAAATTCCTATTACCTCGGCTATTTTACCTCGGAGTATGTCATTCAAATTATTTGCATCCTCTGCTGCAATGCCATGTCCGCCTGGTAAAGGAGACCTTAAGACTCTTAAGATTTGTGTTCGTTCCAACATTAAACTGGTTCTCCTTCTCAACCGAGTTAAGTTTAGAAACTTCTATTCATATTTAAACACATATTCAAGGCAAAAATCAAACCAATTAGGATTTACGGATTTATGCAGTTAGTTCATGCGTCCCCCCGCCACCATACGGATGGGATCCACGGGTTAAATGAGGAAATCTGTTAACGTTGATATTCCTGGTAAAGTTCCTTTAAGAAGTCAAGCCCAATTTCTCCGAACCGATTGCAGATTGCATCAGCGGTTTCCTGATGCTGTCTGCTATACAAAATCTTTACGGTTTGCGTAATTTCTGGCATCCCGGGCCATAGACGCGATAAAACGTTCTTAGGGATTCCCAGATAAATTTCCCCTACCTCCTCTGGTGTTTTCGAGGCATTCTTCAGCAATGCTTGAATAAATGATTCCAAATTTACAGGTTGAGGGGTTCTATCAACATATTTAATGGATAGTTTTACCCAAGCGAGTACTTCTGCATCTATTTTATCAATTAAGCCGAGCCATCCTGATAGTGAAACTAAAACGTTCTGATATGCTACTTCATTTGAATGTTGGGAAAGGACCTCAAACAAAGCACGCCACGCAGGCATAACCTTTACCTTTACTTTGTCAGATAGGTTATCAGCACGCCGAGAGAAAAAGTAGACCATACCCGCAAGAAGATTTGGATTACCACTGTGTATCAACTGATAAATGAGACTGGTTTTGTCGTCTAAGGTTTCGCGGTCCTCTATCCATCCCGTACAGATGTGTCTGACGAGTCTCCCTTGCACCTCTTTATCAGCAAAATTGGTGTTTAGTGCCTTTCGATAGTGTCCATTTGCCTTAAGCCAAACATAAAGATTCATGTGTGGGTAGCGAGAACTCAAGAGACACCCAGAAAAAGCGGCTTGCCAATGATCTTCATTCTGCTGCGAAAAGATGCTGTTTATGTTGCCGACAACCCACCGCTCATCAAGGCTTAGTAGATCTAGCAGATAAAACCCGAGCGTGTAAGAAAATTCAAGTGACGACTCAACATTTCGATCCAATCTTTTGGTGAAATTCGCTCTGATGGAGTGAGACCATCGGAACTCCAACTCAACATCGTTAAGACAGGCGAACCGTAAAGCATAATTCACCATTGCCGAAAATACCTTGCCTTTGTCCGAACTTAAGGCATCAAGAGAGGAATCTGTCGGGGTAAACACACTTGGTTCAGTTTTCTCTGCAAGAATCAAAAGAATTTTTTCAGCAAGGGGTAAGAGTTGTGCATCAAACGCGTGTGTATCATCTTGTGTTCTATCTGATATCAAATCCGCTGCAGCAGCAAAAACCCAATTCCTGCAATTAAGGCCATCTTCGTACTTCTCACTCCAGAACTGTTCTGACAAGAGAATTTGATGGATAAATTCAAGCAGTACTACCCAATCAAAATCCTTCTTATCGCGCCATGCATCCTGAAAACCTCTCAACAGTGAAGATTGATATAGGGCCCGGACACCTTGGAATGGTAATAGGTTGTCCGTAAATTTTTGTGGATCTGCCTCTACACATTTCTCAAGTGTCTGTGCCAAACCGCTCTCAGTTGGATCTGACCTACGGAAAACTTCCGTTTCCTTGAAATCAGTCAGATACTCGGCGATTTGCGTATTTGACATACCGGACAATTTTTCAACTGTCATCGAGCTGGTCTCTCCCCACCAACTTTCAGTCCGCCGAAGAAGTCCAGGATGTTCAATCGGTTTAGGATTGATCTGTGCATATTTCTGATCGGCAGTAATAACTTTTTCATTGCCTGTTTCTAAGAGGGCAGAGAGCCACTCTCGTTTTTTATATGCTGCAGCCTTACTACGAGCTTCATCTGGTAAAGTTCAGGTTTTAAACTTACTTCCTCAAGCGGATTGCCTTTCCACTCCCAAAACATGTGCTTCAAATCGCTTTGATGTCGTCCGCCTTGAAGCCATCCTAACGAAATGGGTGTTTTCACACCTTGA
>VXZK01000024.1 GCA_009845545.1 Candidatus Poribacteria bacterium | reverse complement strand
AGCCTCCCACGAGGAAGCAAAGAAGCACACGGCTTTAGCCGTTGTGAGTATCACATAGCAAGTCCAAAACAACTTATTGCAAATATTTTCCAACTGAATGCATGGTTTGAAACAGGAGGTTCAAAACGATGAGAGTTATAGGGACTTTGATCGCTATAATGGTACTCTTTATTTCAGGGATATGGGTTCAGGAAAGCCTGTCGGAAATTGACCCAGAATCTCTGATGGGCATGTGGCACTTCGATCATGGGAAGGGAGGGACGGTTAAAGATTCCTCTCCGAACGGTAATGATGGGAAAATCGTTGATGCCGAGCGTGTTGAAGGGAAGGAAGGCATGGGCATCGAATTCGACGGGAGCAACCATGTCGTTATCCCAGCGAGCGAGACTACGGACGACTTTCTTGACGGGTTTACATATCTACTCTGGGTGAAACCGTTGGGTAACCCTTCCGGTCCGCACGTCCGGCTGATAGAGCGGGACTGGCACAATCCAAATATTCTAATCGGTCCAAACGACTTCTACGGCAGTTTTCTGTTTAACGGTGGAATAGATAACAGCCAAGTCCGGGGCGGGGAATGGGAAATGGATGAGTGGAGTTTTGTCGCCTTAACCCATGACGGTAAGACACTTGCCCTCTATGTTAATGGCGAGATCGTCGCGGATTTAGATGTCGGAAAACCGAGTTTCAGTCAGCAACACGATAAAGGTTCGATCTGGTTAACTCGCTGGAAAGGTGGCGCGGGATGGGATTTCAGCGGAGTCCTTGACGAGGTCGCTATCTTCAATGCCGCGCTGAGTGAAGACGATTTGACTACTATTATGGAGGACGGACTTGAAAAAGCACTTTCCGTTTCACCGGTTGGCAGATTGACAACGACTTGGGGCAACATCAAGCAGTAGGGGTGATCTCGGAATCGCAACTTACTTAAAATCAATAGGAGGGAATAGGGACGCGGCATCGCGGTGTGGCTTGCAAGCACATACCGAATGTGTCGCGTCCTGCAAATTTAATTATGGCAAAATCACTTACGGATGGTGAAATAGTTGATGGCAAGAAACACGGCTATTGGGTCACCTATTACGCGAATGGAAATAAGCGGAGCGAAGGTGCCTACATTCATGGTAAGAAGGATGGACTTTGGATTCAGTACCACAAGAATGGCAACAAGGCGAGCGAAGCCTCCTTCCGTGATGGCAAGAACGAAGGCGAGTACGTATGCTATTATGAGAACGGCAACCGCAAATGGGGCGGTCCCTACCGAGAACATGATGGCAGCTCCGCAGATGGGAGAAAAGAAGGGGTCTGGCTCTGTTATGAAGAAGATGGCGAAACGGTGTGGCGCATCATCACCTACAAGAAAGGCGGTGCTCGCGCGAAACCGGATGAATTTCCGCTCGGTGTCTGCGATGTCTGTGGCGAAGGCAGACGTTCAACGTGGGGCGAGACCTGCCCACAATGTGGGCAGAGGTTTCTGATTAATCCTTAAGAATTCCGAAGTTTTTTGTCTGGATGGGGTTTCAATAGATAACTAAACAAACCTACAAAAAGTTGAGGAAAAACAATTGAAAACCGACTCAGAGTTTTGGCGCGCTTTGGTGTTGTTGACGGCGTTTTTGGGTTTACAACTCCCAAGCCTAATAAAGGCAGAAACCGAATCCGCTCACAGAGTTGCAACTGCCGTCCGCATTAAAGGCGCACCGCCACAATTAGATGGTGTTTTAGATGACGATGTTTGGAAGATCGCACCGCTCCATGAAGGCTTCCGTCAACGCGATCCCGACGAAGGTCAACCCGTCTCTGAACGCACCACGTTCCAAGTCGCCTACGATGACGAGGCGATCTATTTTGGGATGATGTGCTATGACAGCGAACCTGATAAGATTGTTTCCCGTCTTGTCAGACGCGACGATTACGTTGAATCCGATAAAGTCCAGATTATTCTTGACCCGCATTACAACCGACAACGCGGCTTCTCTTTTACTGTTTATCCCTCTGGCTCCGTGATAGATGGTATTGTTGGCGGTGTTGGTCGGGACGGCTGGAACAACGCATGGGACGGCGTATGGGAAGCAAAGACCCGCATCCACAAAAATGGGTGGGCGGTAGAATGCAGAATCCCGTTTTACATGTTCCGCTTCTCTCCAAAAGACAAATACACGTGGGGACTGCAAGTAGAGCGCGAGATTAGCCGTAGAAAAGAGCGTGCCCACTGGCGTTTGATTAAGAAGGGGACACCGGGGTGGTTATCACATTTTGGTGATCTAATAGGGATTGAGAACATCCGTCCCTCTCGGCATTTGGAATTGATACCATACACTATGGGCAGGACAACCCTAAACACCAATGCTGATGTGTGGGGCAATGTTGGTGGCGATGTCCAATACGGTATTACTTCTGGAATCACACTCAACGCCACAGTCAACCCTGATTTTGGGCAAGTAGAGGCAGACCCTGCCACTTTAAACCTCTCTGCTTATGAGGAGTTTTTTGAGGAACGTAGACCCTTTTTTGTCAAAGGGGCATCCATTTTCAATGCTGGAAGTTGGAGCAATCAATTCTTTTACTCACGGCGAATTGGACGGCAACCGGGACATCTTGAGATTCCAGAGGGTGCCACGGAACTGAGTCGTCCAGAAGCGACAACGATTCTCGGTGCTGCCAAGATCGTTGGAAGAACGAATAGCAACACCTCCTTCGGTATCATGGAGGCTGTCACAGCACCGGAATATGCACAGATTAAAGGGAAAGACAAGCATTTGGTTGAGCCACTAACAAACTATTTTGTCGGTCGAGTGACACAAGATATCTTGGAAGGGAATTCTCGCGTCGGACTGATAACGACAGCCGTCAATCGACAGACTTCCAACGCGGCTTATGTCGGTGGAATTGATTGGGATTTGAAACTTGCGAAAGAGCGGTACCAAATAAGCGGGATGCTCGCGGCGAGCCAAACGGGAGAATTGGAGGCACGCGAGTCGGGGTATCTTGCAAATATTGAATTTGAAAAACAGGGTGGCTGGTGGCGACTTGATACCAGTTTTAATGTGCGTTCCCCAGACTTTGAAATAAATGACATCGGCTATGTTCAACGCGGCGATATGATGCGGTGGTTCTATGACCTCATGTTCAAGAAAGAACAACCCTTCAGTATTTTCCGAGAAGTTAGTTTGGGGTTGTTCGGGTGGCGAGAGTGGAATTATGATGGCGTTAGCATCGGTCGCTACTCCGAGATATGGACGGATGGTAAACTGAAAAACTACTGGGAGTATGACCTGTGGATCGGACGGAATTTGGAGTCGTTTAACGATGAGGATGTCTGGCGCGGCGGCACACTGATTAAGAATCCCGCAGGTTGGTGGATTTTTAGCCGACTTTCTACCGATAGTCGTAAAATGGTTCAGCTTGAACTAAACCCGATTTTCGCATGGGACGATGATAACAAGACTTCCGAAAGAGAAGTCAGTTTCCGCCTGAAGATTCGTCCTGCTTCAAACATTGAACTGAGCATCGGACCGATGTATCGCTATCGGATTGACGATGCCCAATGGGTTGAGTTAGTGGAAGAAAACATCAATGGACAGCTCAAAAAACACTACGTCTATGGCGAGCTAACGAGTCAAACGCTGGATTTCACCACCCGTGCGAACATTAGTTTTACCCCGACACTGAGCCTTCAGTTCTATGTACAACCCTTCATTACCATCGGCGACTATGCCAACTTCAAGGAAGTGGTCGAACCGAGGTCGTATCAGTTCAAACCGTATCCGCTGAAGCGAAACCCTGATTTCCACATGCGTTCGTTGCGAGGCAACACTGTCCTTCGTTGGGAGTTCCGTCCCGGTAGCACGCTATTTTTGGTATGGTCCCAATCGCGTGCGATTGCGTTAGAGGAGGTAGGTGCAGACGACTTAGAGTTTCGTCCGTTTCACCGATTACGAAGCAGTTTCACTGATGAAGGAAAGAATATCTTCCTGATAAAGTGTCGGTATTGGTTCGGGATATAACCTTTCGATGCCATTTGAAACCCGATTTTGGAACGAAACTGTCCAAAAATTAGACAATAGAAACCACTTCGTTCGTCAAAATCGGTGAGAAGCCTCCTTTCAGACGTGATTTCATGCATAAGTCGTTATTGGCGTGAAAATCGCAAATTGTTACGAAAGATGAAAATAGGGCACTCTCAAACAGTCTGAATCCCTATAACAGGCATTCAGACTGGCACAAACTGGAAGTTTATGCTACAAAGATGTCCATTTATTTATGGGTTTCACTATAAAATTAGAATCAAGGCGGCCTATCAGGATTTTACAATCGGCGGGTTTGGAGAGAAAATTAAGTCTGTTATCACTATTCCTAAAGATCATGAGATTTACTTGACAAATTGCCCAAAAATATGCAGGATAGCAGTAAAATCGTGCCTTTATTTGACAAATTGCCGATAGAAATGTATAATATAAGGAAGTACTATTTCATTTGTCAATAGGACATGGCTTGCGAATTTCCTGTGTTGCAAGCCTGAAAAAGAACAAGGGAGAGTAAAATAGAAATGGCTGATTACGCGAATCCTGATGTTTTAGTAACTACAGAATGGGTAGCCGCGCACGGCGGTGATGCCGGTATCCGACTCCTTGAGGTTGATGTTGATACATCGGCTTATGCCGAAGGGCATATCGCTGGGGCAGTCGGACTGAATTGGCAGACGCAATTGTGTGACCAAGTGCGACGCGATATTCTTACAAAAGAGCAATTTGAAGCACTCTGCAACGACAGCGGTATCGCTAACGACACGACCGTTATCTTCTACGGCGATAATAATAACTGGTTCGCAACTTATGCCTTGTGGCAGTTCCGTTATTATGGACACGATGAAAGCCTGTTGAAGGTGATGAACGGCGGGCGTCAGAAGTGGATCGATGAAGGCAGAGATCTTGTCACTGATGTGTCAGATTATGCCAGCACAGGGTATCAGGCGAAGTTTCCTGATGACAACGTTCGTGCTACAGCCGCTAACGTTCGCGAGACACTCGGTGAAGGTGTTGTTAACCTTGTTGATGTTCGCTCACCTGCTGAATTCTCCGGCGAAGTTATCGCACCCCCCGGTATGAGCGAGACCGCGCAACGCGGCGGACATATCCCTGGCGCAGCGAACATCCCGTGGGCGACCGCGGTCGCTGAAGACGGCACCTTTAAATCCCGCGATGAACTCCAGGATATCTACGGCGGCGCAGGTGTTGATGATAGTAAAGAGACAATCGCCTATTGCCGGATTGGTGAACGTTCATCGCATACGTGGTTTGTGCTGAAGTATCTACTCGGTTATGAGAAAGTCCGCAACTACGACGGCAGTTGGACAGAATGGGGTAACCTTGTCGGCGCACCGATCGCACGTGACTAAAGGAATGGCGGTCAGCTACCGATAACCGTCGCTCGTGAGATGTGTCGTCTCACTTTCTGATGGCTGAAGGTTTCCGAAGGCTGATGGCTACTAAAAATATGCCCAAATTCGTTTCTGCCCACGCTATTGCCTGCATGACTCGCCAAGATGTGGCACGACTGCTGAAGCGGTTCAAAGAAGAAGAAAACACGGATGTTCGGAATATCCGAGTCTTGTGTGATACACTGTCCGGCAGAATGATCTGCGAGTGGGAAGCACGAGATCGCGTTGTCTTAGTCGAATGGCTGAAGAAGTGCAACGTCCAGATACGTGGAACAGGCGAATGGCTCATGGCAGTCCAATATGAATCTATAGGCGATGAACTCGTGACACCTCAGCGCGATAACCTGTAAATACGCAGGTATACGAGATAGCGACGCAAAAACCGATGTATTACTTAACCCGGCAGACGGCGTTTGAAGCATCACATTACAACCGTATTCCTGAATTGGGCGATGCCGAGAATTTTGCGTTGTTCGGTGCCGCCGCAAATCCAAATAGCCACGGACATAACTATGTACTTGAAGTGATGGTGAAGGGGAAGGTAGATGCGGATGACGGCATGGTTATCAATCTGGTAACGTTGGATGCGTTATTGAAGTCGGAGGTGCTTGCCAATTACGATCACAAGCATCTGAACCGCCAACACCCGGTTTTCGCTAAAAATCCACACCTGCAGCCGACGTGTGAAAACATCGTTATGGAGATTTGGCGATGCCTCGTGCCTTCTCTGCCAGATGGGATGTTGCACAGGGTACGACTCTACGAAAGCACCTCTAATTTTGCCGACTATTATGGGGATGGACGGATGGTTTATCTGACCAAGGTTTACGAGTTTAGCGCGGCCCACCGTTTACATAGCCACGCGCTCAGTGACGAGGAAAATCAAGACATCTTCGGAAAGTGCAATAATCCGGCTGGACATGGACATAACTACGTTCTTGAAGTTACTGTAAAAGGAGACGTAGATGAGAGAACCGGACTGGTTGCAGGTCTGAATTTTCTTGATGAAGTCGTTCAAAAACAGGTCTATGCGCGCTTCGATTACAAGCATCTCAATGTGGATACGCCTGAATTTGAGACGCTTAACCCGACCTCAGAGAATTTCGTCAAAGTGCTTTGGGATGTATTAGCACCGAATTTACGTCCGGTAATTTTACATCGTCTTCGCTTAAGAGAAACGCCAAAAAATCACTTTGATTACTACGGCGCGTAACCTACTTTATCCGAGAAGTGTGGCAAGACAGCGCAATGGAGACACATTATTAACACAATGAAGCCTAAAAAAGAGCCTCCAAACCTAGAATTAGAGGATCTCTTTACCAAAATTCTTGAAAATTTAGGTGAAGACCCGAGTCGTGAAGGCTTGATGAGAACGCCGCTCCGTGCCGCGAAAGCGATGGAATTTCTGACGAGTGGCTACCATCAAAACGTTGATACAATTTTGAATGGGGCGATCTTTGAGGAAGATTACGACGAGATGGTGATCGTCAAGGAGATCGAATTTTATAGTCTCTGTGAACATCATATCCTCCCCTTTTGGGGCAAATGTCACGTCGGGTATCTCCCACGGAACCAAATTATTGGTTTAAGCAAAATTCCGCGTATCGTTGATATGTTTTCCCGACGGTTGCAAGTCCAAGAACGTCTCACCCGTGAGATCGCCGAGGCACTCGAAACGGCTCTTGACCCACGCGGTGTTGCGGTTGTGATGGAGGGTCAACACTTGTGTATGATGGCACGCGGTGTGGAAAAGCAGGCACCAAGAATGACAACAAATGTCATGCGCGGGGCGTTCCGCGAGGATAGTTCAACGCGTGCGGAGTTTTTGAGGTGCGTCCAAATATCTTAATACAATTTTTCAGGACTTACGCACTCTAATCTCCTATTGGTGTTGGCACCTTTGACAAACGGTGAGGTTTCGACCGCCCTGGCAACTGGAGTAGGTTTGTGTAAGTCCTAACTTTTTTGTCGTTACAAACAGGTAGAACGTAGAGGTGAGCATGGTTTCTTTGAGCTATCCGAATGCCCCGGAAATAGTGAAACTTGACGGAAAGGTCGTCGTGGTTACCGGCGCGTCAAAGGGAATTGGTAAGGCAATCGCATCCGCTTTCGCAGCGGCAGGCGCGAAGGTTGTGCTCGCTGCCCGAACACGCGAGACGCTTGAACAGGTTGCAGCTGAGCTCAGGGAAAGCGGTGCTGAAGCAGTCGCTGTTCCGACGGATGTCACTGACGTAGATGCCGTGCCGCGACTCATTGAACAGGCACTCAATGCCTATCAACGCGTGGATATTCTGGTCAACAACGCTGGAATCGGTTATTTCGGACCGGTCGTTGATTTCGCACCGGATGCCTGGGATACGGTGCTTAATTCCAATTTGAAAGCGATTTATCTCTGCGCGAAGTACGCGCTGCCACCGATGTTAGCACAGGGCAGCGGACAGATTATTAACGTGCTTTCGATCGCTGCGAAGGTTGCGTTTGAAGCCTCAGCGGCTTACTGCGCAGCGAAGGCGGGGGCGTTAGCACTGACAAAGGTTTTAGCCGCCGAAGTCCGTCAACAGAATATTCGGGTTACCGCGGTACTACCGGGTTCGGTACATACCCCGTTTTGGGATGACATTCCTGAACATCCAGACTTTGAACAGATGCTTAAACCTGAACATGTCGCAGATACGGTTGTTTCTGTCTGCCAGCAACCGCTTGGCATGGTAACCGAAGAGATCGTGGTGATGCCACCCCTCGGAATCCTCTAATAACGTTTAGGCGTGCCGGTATGTATACGGATGGGTTGTGATGCCACAAGTGAAATTAAGAGGTGAAACGTCCGAGTCTTCGCCGGATGCGGACTGTACGGATAGCACGTGCGTCGGCATCTGTGACCGTGATGATAGCATCGGCTAAACTGAGTTCAGTGCCGGTTTCTGGAATCGTCCCGGTCCGATCGAGGATGTAGCCAGCGACTGTTTCATAGTCACCTTCGGGGATTGGGAGTCCGTAGTGTTCTTCAAGCAGATCGACTTCGGTTCTCGCGTCGCATTCAAGGATGTGAGGGGCGATTAAACGGATAAGGTCGGGCCCATCACGTTCATCGGCGAATTCGCCAACGATTTCTTCAACCAAGTCTTCGACGGTAACAAGTCCGACCGTGCCGCCGTATTCATCGACAGCGAATACCATCGTGTGTCGGGTATTTTGAATTTCTTTCAGGAGCGCGTTAATATTTTTCGATTCAGGCACAAAGTGTAAATCTGTCCGAATGAACGGCGCAATTGTTGCACCTGCGGTGTCCTCTTTATTACGATGGTCCGCATCGGTGCCTGATTCAACGCCATCATAAATGACATCCAAGAGATTGACAATCCCGACGATGTTGTAAATCTGTTCTTCGTAGACGGGGATTCTTGAAAAACCTGCGTCAGTGGCGATTTTCAAAAAGTCTTCGCGGATGGTATTTCTTTCAATCGCAACGATATCGACCAGCGGGACCATAACTTGTGCAACGGTTCGATCTTGCAAATTCAGTAGACTATGAATCATCCTGCGTTGGTCTGTAAGTAGGTTGCCTGAGCGTTCACCCATCGTTGCGAGTAGCCGTAACTCTTCACGTTGGGCATCGGGACTTGGTGTACTCGCACCTCGGTCTACGATCCTGACGATGAGTTTGGTCAAAGTTTGGACAAGGTAAATTAAAGGGGCTAATACCGATTCAGAGAACCGTAGCGGATAGGCATAGCGCAGCGCGAGGCTCTCTGCTTTAACGCGAAAAATCGTTTTCGGCAAAATTTCACCGAAGATAAGGAGCAGCGTCGTTACCCAGATGATCGCGATCGGTTCTTGTAGATGCTCCGCGTTAGGGAAAACTCTTGCAGTCAGACGGTCGCCGAATTGTGAAATCAGAACATTCGCAAGGTTTGTTCCGGCTAAAGTCAGCGCGAGCATCCTATCAGGAGATTCAACCAAGTGGTGAATAATTTTGGCTTTAGCATCCTTAGATTCAACGAGTTGGTTAATCCGAATTTTATTAACAGATACGAGGGCTGTTTCCGAACCCGAATAGAAGGCTGAAAGTACAAGGCAGATAAGCACCGCGAGTACAAGTGAAATGAGTACGATAATCTGTCCTGTACTGCTTGCACCGATTAAAAAGAGGGATAATAAAAAAAATCTCAATTGTTTTGTATCTGGTAGCTGTTGTTAGGCTTCAGTTTCAGTTTCATCGGTATCGGGTACTTTGATGAACAAACTTGTGATAACATTTCCTTCAGTCGCGGTAATTTCGAATTCAATGCCGTTTGCGTCTGTATAACATTCACCGACGGAGGGAATTCGTCCGAAAAGCCCAAAGACATAACCGCCAATAGTGTCCACGTCATCTTCACTGAGTTTTAGTTCAAATTGTTGATTGAGTTTCCGGATGCTCATGCGTCCGGAAGTTTCAAGTAATAAGGGGGTTTCAGAGTGTTTGACAAAGTCCGGTGGCGTGTCATCTCTGTCATGTTCGTCAGCGATATCCCCGACGACCTGCTCAATGATGTCTTCGGTCGTAACAATTCCTGAGACACCGCCATACTCATCTTGGAGAATCGCCGTTTTGGTTTTTTCGCGTGTGAGTTGTAGTAGCAACATTCCGATTTTACGGGTCTCAAGGACGAAGATAGGTTCTCGAATCAGGGAGACACTCGACGGCTCTTCAGCAATCCGGTCCCGTTTTTCGAGAAAGGCATCAATCGTGAGCGAATTCACATCCGCATGTCGCCACAACGCGAGATCTTTGACATAGAAGATACCACAGATGTTATCAATCTGTTCCTGATAAACTGGAATCCGTGAGAACCCAGAATCTTTTGCCTGCTTTAAGGTCGCCTGAATCGTGTTTGATGTCGGGACTGCAACGACTTCGGTGCGTGGCACCATAATCTCTCTTGCCTCAATGTCACGCAGTTGAAGGATATTACTAACGATTTCGCGTTCATCAGACGGGAGTGCTTCTTCGTGGTAAGTATTGAGAATTTCTATCAGGTCCGTGGCTGTGAGGTGTTCGGTAGGCGGTAAGTGTCCACCAAATATCGGAACGAGGAGGTCAATGATTCTGCGCAGCAGGCCGCGTAAGGGGGCGATGAAAACGGAGAATACCCACAACAGCGGTGCTGTTATTTTCGCAAAGGATTCCGCATGTTTAATAGCATAAGTCTTTGGGGTCATTTCACCGAAAATGAGCATGAGGAAAACATTGAGGACTAAGGCGATGACGAATCGGATGGATTCGGGGTGTTCGGGAAGCAGTTGCCCGATAAACGAGAGCATGAGGATTGCGAACGCGACATTGACAAGGTTATTACCAAGCAGAACGGTAATAAACAGTCTGCGCGGATTGTCAACGAAATTGACGATTGCGGACGTGGTGCCCTTTTCAATACGGATCCGTTCAATTTGGACTTGGGTAAGTGCGCATAAAGCCGTCTCAGAGCCGGAGAAAAAGCCGGAGAGGACAAGTAAGCCTGTCAAGCCAATCAGATAGGGGAATAGTGGAACAACTTCCATTCTTTTTTTGAAAGCAATTTGGCGTACACGTGCGCACCGAAAATTGCTATGTAAGGATACTGAATTAGCGATGGTCTGTAATCTGCCCGCTTCATTTCTTTAATTATAACATATTGACAGACAAATCGCAACAAAAATATCTAAGGCATTATCTACAAACTGTGTGCCTTTCGCCTCAAGGACCTGAGTGAAGGTTGATGGGCGGTGCTAATTTTGAGGAAGTCTATGACGAAATTAGAACAGATGCAACGGATCGAAACATGTGGTATTGTCGCTATTATTCGTGCCAACAGTGCGGATGAATTGATTGAGACAGCGGCAGCGATTCATGCCGGGGGCGTTAACGTGATTGAAGTCACGATGACGACACCGAATGCGTTACAAGTTATTAATGATGTTTCATCGGCGTATGGGGATGCTGTTTTGGTGGGTGCCGGGTCGGTATTGGATGCCGAAACAGCCCGCGCTGTGATGCTCGCAGGTGCGGAGTTTATCGTCAGCCCAGTTACAAAACCGGATGTTATTGAGATCTGTAACCGCTACGGCAAAGTCGTTATCCCGGGTGCTTTTACGCCAACAGAAATCTTGACCGCCTGGGAAACCGGGGCGGATTATGTCAAGGTGTTTCCATCGAGTGGTGTTGGATCCGCCTATATCAAAGATGTGAAAGCACCGCTCCCGCAGATTCCGCTCGTTCCAACAGGGGGTATCAACACTGAAAACGCCGCTGAGTTTATCGCAGCGGGTGCTACTGCTTTGGGAGTCGGTAGCGCACTCGTGAATAATCAATTGATTGAAGCCGGCGAATTTGCACTACTCACAGACAGAGCCGAGAAGCTTGTTAAGGCGGTCCAACGCGCCCGGTCGGGTCATTAATTGCGCTTAAACCCGCTGAAAATGCGTTTTTGTGTTGACAATTCGTGTTAATTTTGTTAAGCTTGTTATCAAGGATTGTAAACTGCTGGCTTCTAAGGTACCGCTATGCAGATTGATCAATTAATCTTAGGTAAATATAGATTGCTTGAATTTCTCAACTCAGGAGGCTTCTCCTCAGTTTTTCGCGCCCGCGAAGAGATGACAAACCGCGAAGTTGCTCTTAAAGCCTTAGCAAAAACCGCCTATCCTGCAAGCAGAATGAAGTTCTTACTAAACGAATTTCAAGCGATGTCAAAAATTTGGGGGCATCCCAACATCGTCTCCATTCATACCGTTGAACCCGGCGAAGACGACTACGTCGCGTGGATCGTAATGGAGTATGTTGAAGGGAAAAGCCTTCACGAGCTGATGCAGGAAGGTGCACTCGTGCTAACGGATGCACTCAACATCGGTTTGGACATTTGTCGCGGGCTCAAGGCAGCACATGTTCATAAGATTATGCACCGGGACATCAAGCCACAAAATATCTTGCTCACGACTGAAAAAGAGGCAAAAGTCGCCGACTTCAGCATCGCGCGTATCTTTGGTGAGACGACCGAATTCGCTGAGACCATGGCAGGGACGCGGCGTTACATGGCACCCGAGCAGACCTATGGCTCTTATGACTATCGAGCGGACCTTTACTCCACGGCACTTATCCTATATCAAGCCGTAACCGGGCGCTTTCCGTTCTCTGGTGAAAATAAGGAGATGGATAAAAAGAAAGCCGCCGGAGATATAGAAGAAATTGACAGATGTCCAGAGGTGCTCCGCAACTTTTTACAAAAGGCACTCCATCGGCAACTCCCAGAACGCCATCAAAGTGCTACCGAGATGTACGAAGAACTGGATCGCATCCGGCAAGATGAGTACGTCAAACAGGCTTCGGAACTGATTGATGTGAGTGCCAATTCAAGCCACCCCAAATTAGCAGAAGCGCTTGAACGGTATCGCAAAACGTTCCGTCTGTCGCTTGCAGACGCAGAACGGATGAATCAAAATCTATTTTTTCAGCGGCGACAAAAAGAGGAAAATACCAAACGCGAAAAACTGTTAGCGCAAGTCGAAAGGCATTATACGCTGGCTGTAAGTCACGCGGAAAATCAAGACTATCCGAGTGTACTGACTGAACTTCACAAAGCCAGCCGCCTTTGTATTGATGATCAAGGTCTAAGCAAAATCGTTGATAATTTGTTTCATACACTTAATACCATAAATATACCGCTCTCGGCGAACCCGACTGTAGAGGAGGTCGTCTCGCTCATTCAGAAGTTGCCGGACAGTGAAAGTATTGATCTCCGGACATGGCTTGATCATCAAAAAGTAGAGACCGAAGAACCGACGGGTGTAACACCGATACAGCCTCGTGTCAAGGCATCCGGCAGCTATCGGCACGTAATTGAGGAAGCATCCCCGGAATACCTACTCGATCAAGTTCATAGTGATATCCAATATCCGCATGAAGAAGACGCACTTCGTATCTTCCGACAGATTCAGATTTTTGAACAACAGGGTCGCACCCGACAGTGGCTCGCGCTCTATAATAAATTAGGTAGGTTCTATCAAAAACAGGCGGGCAATTTTGTTAAGAAAGATGAATTAGAGCTCGTTGCCAACTGCTATACGCGCGCTCGGTTCGCTTACACGGTTGCTGAGAAACAACGCCTCGCGAGAAAAAATGCTAAAAAGGGTGCCGTCTATTACACACGCCTCGCGCGGCAATTTGAACTCCAGCGTTCATGGGAAGAAGCAGGGAAATCTTATATCCTTTCCGCCTACAACCACGGCTATGTGAATATGCCGATGCTTGTTGAGGAGTGCCACAGAATGGCAACTGTCTGTTATTTCAACGCTGCTGAAAGTGCGCATCTCAATAACGAATTACAAACCGCTTACGACTTTTATATGTTGATCTTGGCAATCGGTGAAAAAATGTCTACACCCACAAAAATGGTGAGCGAAGCACAAAAATTGATTTCGGAAATCCCGGTTGTTGATTGAAGGGACTGTCATCCGTGAAAACATCTTTAAAACATGGAGAGGTGCTCGTTGGGACTTTTGTACTGGAGTTTGGCGGTTCCGCGATTGCAACGCTCCTCGCAAGTGCTGGCGCAGATTTTATGATCGCAGACTTGGAACACAGTTCCTTTTCCATAGAAGTCGTTGGACGCATCATTCGGGACGCGCGCGGCTCGAATCTTCCGTGTATCGTTCGGGTGCCTGCACTTGAACGTCATTTTATCTCTCGGGTGCTTGACGCTGGTGCGACTGGTGTGATGGTTCCGCGGGTTGAATCCCGCGAAGATATCGAAAAAATAAAACAGTGGACAAAATACGCACCCGAAGGCGACCGAGGCGTTGCGTTCGGCATCGGACACACCGATTATGGAGATTTCACAAAACTTGATACCCGAGAATACGTCCGCAACGCGAATCAGGAAATTCTCACTATCGGGCAAATCGAAACCGTCAAAGCTGTCGAAAACCTGAATGACATTCTCACCACTGGCGAGTTAGATGTTGTATTCATCGGTCCCTATGATCTATCAACGTCTATGGGCATCTCCGGCGAACTCGACCACCCGCTACTTTTAGACGCTATCAAACAAATTATCAGACTTACACAGACCCACAATATCGCCTTAGGGTGTTATGTCAACGACTTTGAGAGCGGTGAACAGTGGTTGAATTTGGGAGTTCAACTCATTGCGTGCGGAAATGATGCGTTCCTCATAACCCGTAAATTTGCCGAGGAGCATCAGAAATTCAAAGACGCGGCGAATTCAAGATGAAATCCTACGATATTCTCACCATTGGACGGAGTTCTTTAGATCTCTACGCGAATGACATCGGTGCCGCATTTCCGGACATTAAAAGTTTCGGGGCTTTCGTCGGCGGGTGTCCTACTAACATCAGCGTTGGCGTTCAGCGGCTTGGGCTTCAAGCTGCCTTGTTGACGGCTATCGGCGAAGATCCGGTTGGGGAGTTCCTGCTCAAGTTTTTGAAGAACGAAGGCGTAGAAACGGAGTTTATCCCTTACAAGCCTAAACACCGAACGAGTGCTGTTGTACTCGGTATTGAACCGCCAGACCGGTTTCCGCTCATCTATTATCGTGATAATTGTGCGGACATTGAACTCACTATTGACGATGTTCTCGCTGCGCCAATCGCTGAAAGCCGGGCTGTGTTGATATCCGGGACTGGCTTGAGCAAAGACCCGAGCCGCAGCGCAACGCTTTATGCTGCTGAGAAGGCACAATCCATCGGTTGCCAAGTCTTTTTGGACCTCGATTTTCGGGCAGATCAGTGGCACGATCCGAGAGCATTCGGGGTTGTTGTCCGCTCCGCGTTACGTTATATTGATATTGCTATCGGCACGGAAGAGGAGATCAAAGCCGCCACACTTACGGACCTTTCGCAACTCACGATTGAGCACTCCCAAATTTCCAACCCTACAATTGAGGGCGATATGGCGGTTGCGATTCAAACGCTTTTGGGTGCTGGTCCAGATGCGCTCATAGTGAAACGTGGTATTGAAGGCGCAGATGTCCATCTGGTGAGTGGTGAAGTCATTCACGGCGCACCGTTTCCTGTTGAAGTCTACAATACCCTCGGTGCCGGAGATGCCTTCGCAAGTGGCTTCGTTTACGGTAACCTCAGCGGTTGGAGTTGGGAAAAGTCTGCCCGTCTTGGCAATGCAACGGGCGCGATTGTCGTAACACGGCACGGGTGCGCTAACTTTATGCCAACAATGCCCGAAGTTGATGAATTTGTCGCTGAACGCGGCGGCTGGTAACATGATTATACTAAAGTTTGGACAATCTGAAAATGCGGAGTAATTTTTATGGAAATACGAAAACTCACGATGGGACAAGCCATCGTTCAATTTCTTCAACAACAATACGTTGAAAGAGACGGCAACGAAATCCAGTTCTTCGCTGGCATGTTCGGTATCTTCGGGCATGGAAATGTTGCCGGGATTGGGCAAGCGTTGCACCAGTACGCGGATACCTTTCGTTTCTATCAAACCCGGAATGAACAGTCGATGGTGCATACCGCTGCTGCATTTACCAAGATGAACAACCGTTTGCGCACCTTTGCTTGCACATCCTCTATCGGACCGGGCGCGACGAATATGATTACAGGTGCAGCGGGCGCGACCATTAACCGATTACCTGTGCTCTTGTTACCGGGCGACATCTTTTCGACCCGTTTAGTCGCTCCAGTTTTACAGCAGCTGGAATCCCCGAATTCACAAGATTATTCAGTGAACGATTGTTTCAAACCGATTTCACGCTATTGGGACCGCATTAACCGTCCTGAACAGATTATCACGGCGTTGCCAGAGGCGATGCGGGTGCTGACATCTCAAGCGGAAACTGGTACTGTAACTTTAGCACTCCCTCAAGATGTTCAAGCCGAGGCGTTCGAGTATCCCTCAGAGCTCTTTGAGAAACGCGTCTATACAATATCGCGTCCTCGGGCAGACGCAGACCTGTTGAAGCAAGCAACGGCATGGATCCGTGAGAGTGAACGCCCCTTAATTATCGCTGGGGGTGGTGTGATCTATAGCGAAGCCACAACGCAACTCGCGCAATTTATAGAGCAGACAGGTATCCCTGTTGGCGAAACCTTCGCAGGTAAAGGGTCATTACCGTATAATCATCCACAGAATCTCGGCGCGATAGGCGCGACCGGTACACCGGGTGCGAATATCACCGCACGCGAAGCTGACTTGGTTATCGCTATCGGTACACGGCTCAGTGATTTTACGACTGCTTCTAAAACGGCTTTCCAGAACCCGAATGTCCGTTTTATCAATATCAATGTCGCTGAATTTGATGCCTATAAGCATGCTGCGCTACCGCTCGTTGCGGACGCACGTGTTACGCTTGCGGAGCTTGCCACCGCTGTAGGAGATTATCACGTTGACGCGGCTTATGCCGCACAGATTGAGAAATATCGTGCCGAGTGGGAGGAAGAGGTAGACCGGCTTTATCATCTCGGTCACGCTCCCTTACCGAGCCAAAGCGAAGTGATTGGCGTGGTTAATGAATTCTCGCGTCCTGAAGATGTCATGGTTTGCGCTGCGGGCAGCCTACCGGGTGATCTGCATAAATTATGGCGTACCCGCAATCCAAAACAGTACCATTTGGAATACGGGTACTCGTGTATGGGATATGAAATTGCCGGTGGATTGGGCATCAAGATGGCAGATCCGAGTCGTGATGTCTATGTCATGGTAGGCGATGGTTCATACCTGATGTTAGCACAAGAAATTATTACCTCCATTCAGGAAGGCTATAAACTCATTATCGTGCTTGTTAATAATGAGGGACATAGTAGCATCGGTGGGTTATCTCGTGCGACGGGCGCACAGGGGTTTGCCACCCGTTTCCGCTACCGTGAAGAGGGTACCGGTGAACTTTCCGGTGATTTTTTACCGGTGGATCTTGCCGCGAATGCCGCCAGCCTCGGTGCCCAGGTCATTGAAGCGACGACTTTGCAAAGTCTAAAGGCTGCCTTGCATGAAGCACGCGAAGCAGCACACACGACTGTTGTGAAGATTGATGTGGATTACTACGAGCAGGTCCCACGCTATGAATCGTGGTGGGATGTGCCTATCGCCGAAGTCTCCGAAGTAGATTCAGCACAAGAGGCGTACAAAGAATACGAGTCGGATAAGCAGAAGGAACGTTACTTTTTATAGACAATTGAATTGTTTTGAAACGAAAGGAAATTATGAAGGCTTCAGAACTTTTAGCGAAAGTCAAGTCAGGGGAAGCGATCCCTTGTAGTGCGTGTGATGGGAAAATCCCAGCAGACGATATTTTAGGTTTCGTGTTTAAATTGGGGAAACTCGCGCCGCGGATGGAAACTGCAAACGTTGGCGATATAACTTGTGTCCAATGCCAAGAGGCGGACCCAGATATCAAAATCACGCCGCGTGGCCCCGATGTTAAATTTGTCCGTGGTGCCTAACTTCAAAGGGCGGATACTCTATCCGCCCTTCTGTACTTGTCTATGCCTGAATATATCGTTGGCAGAAATCCAGTCATAGAACGCCTACAGTGCGAGTCTCAAGATGTAGAAAGAATCTGTATCGCTGAAGGGAACACGCATTCACGCATCCGCCAAATTATCACGATGGCGGAACGGGCAGACATTCCCATAAAACACTGCACGCGGCGCGAATTAGATAGACTTGAACCCTCCGTGCCACATCAGGGTGTTATTGCTGTTGTGAGTACCCCGCATTATAGCGATTTATCATCAATACTCGCGAAGGTGCAACACGGTGCGCGCGATGCGCTGTTGGTGATGTTAGACGGGGTTCAGGATCCGCGGAATCTTGGGGCAATCCTCCGAACTGCTGACGCTGCGAATGCCGACGCTATTATTATTCCAAAGAACCGTGCTGTCGGTATCACAGCCGCTGTCCACAAAGCATCAGCAGGCGCATCCGCCTATATTCCTATTGTCAGGGTAACGAACCTCGCGCGCACCATAGACACGCTTAAAAAAGCAGGCATCTGGGTTGCAGGTGCTACCGGGGATGCGTCATTGCTATACACCGATGCAGATTTTAACGGCCCACTGTGTCTCGTGTTAGGCAGCGAGGGGACAGGCATCCGACGGCTCGTCAAAGAAAAATGCGACTATCTCGTGCATCTACCGATGTTCGGAAAAATTGCATCGCTCAACGTTTCAGTTGCAGCCGGTGTGCTACTCTATGAAGTGCTTCGGCAACGTGATGCAAAGTGAACCCTTCAAATGAATCCCTCTTCCTTTAGACTCACAAAGATTCCGTCCCCGATGACGATGTGATCTAATACTTTGATCCCGATTTGGTTGCCAGCCTCGATCAATTGTTTGGTTGCCCGAATGTCTTCCTGACTCGGTTGCGGGTCGCCGGACGGATGATTATGGACGAGGACGATTGAGTTCGCGGATTCCTCGATTGCGAATCGAAAAATTTCGCGTGGGTGAAAAACGCTGGCGTTGAGTGTGCCTTCAAAGACTGTTGTTTCTGATAACTTTTTGCCCCAAGTCATATCGTTACTGAGATCTCCAGCGATACCTTTAGTTGTCACGCCGCCTTTGGTATCAAGACATAAGACGCAGACAATTTCCTTTTGTAGGTAGCGCATTTTGGACATCATCAGATCGGCGACATCGCTGGGTGAGGTAATCTTATCTCGCTCGGCGTGGAAACGTGCCAATCGCTTTCCGAGTTCAAGGGCTGCGACGATCTGTGCTGCCTTCGCTTCGCCGACACCTTTGATCTTTTCAAATTGCTTGGATTTATAATCAGCCATCCGTTTGAGATCACCGTCAAGTGCTGTAAGGATCTGTTCACCGAGTTGAACGGCAGTTGTGCCTTTGAAGCCACTCTTGAGAATGATCGCTAATAGTTCTGAGTCTTTCAGATTTTCTGGTCCGTATTTGTGAAGTCTCTCCCGCGGGCGTTCACTTTCGGGAAGGTCTTTAATTCGTAGGGGGCGGTACGTCATACATTGCATTCCTTTCGGTATAATAGAGAACTTAGCGAGCATTATAGCGATTTTTCTGAATTAAAACAAGCGAAATCTGATAGTCAAGCAGAGCCATTTTTTGAAAGGAAACTTTTAGGAAATTGAAACACAGACTGAAAAAATTTTCTTTGACAACTTCTCCAATTCATGCTAAAATCCAATTTAAAAAACACAATACACAATAGAGAAAACCTATGACACAATCCGACATCATCCAAACTATCCTCAAAGACAGCAATTATCACCTTGATCTATTCCACGCATCCGAAATTCAGAGTTTACGTCAAAG
Organism: Candidatus Poribacteria bacterium; assembly: GCA_009845545.1. GTDB lineage: Bacteria > Poribacteria > WGA-4E > WGA-4E > WGA-3G > WGA-3G. The sequence continues at coordinate 276 of VXZK01000024.1, read as the reverse complement.
GATAGAGGGAAACCAAAAAACACCCATCACTTACTGCTCCATTCGAGGGAAGGCCGTCCAACTAAAGCCTGAAGAGCTTATTCGTCAATTGTATGTCGAACGCGTCCTGAACCAGTATCATTATCCCCGAGAACGTGTGCGGTTTGAACACCTTGTCAATTTCGGCAGGGAAAAGAAACGCGCTGATATCGTTATCCTTGACAAAGACAGAGCCGATACCCCTTATCAAATCTTCCGCTACAAAACCTCGCCTTTCAAGGCGGGGATGTCGTAGCG
>VXZK01000223.1 GCA_009845545.1 Candidatus Poribacteria bacterium | reverse complement strand
CTTTGTGATAACAGTAGCCGGTCCAATAGATTGCTTTCGCGGTATCTTCAGTGGAAATATTGCGATTGGTAAGTTGTTCATATAGTTTGGCTGCCTCTAAGAATTTGCCTTCCTTTCGGAGGCGGGTAGCTTCAATAAAGAATTGTGCATCTCCGCGATTGTCTCGCATTGTTCCATCGCCAGCGTACACCGGAACAAGATAAGTGAGTTGATATTTCTTATAAAGTTCTATTTTTTTTTCTCCGTCATCTGTGGTGTACATTGCTTCTTCATAGTTCGCGCGAGCGTTCACATAATCCTCTGCTTCAAGGTAGATTTCTGCTATTCCAATATAGGCATCTGTAATATATTGATAGTTTTCAGGGAATTGTGTGATGAGGTCTGTGTAGTGTTGGATTGCATCGTGGATTCTACCTTGCTGTCTTAGGTTAGAGGCTTCATCATACATTACCTTAGCTTGGGATTTTGAATCTGGCTGGGGAGGGATAAGTGCCGGTTCATCAGATACTTCAGAAAGCATTTCGTTCTCAACCGACTGTTTTGTTGCAACAGCAAATAACTGTTCTATCTCAACAATGCGACGTTCTCCTTCTATCTTAAATTCAGAATTTGGAAATTCATCAATAAGTTTTTGAAAAGTGGATTTTGCTTCTTCATAGTTCTGTTGTTGATAATTGATGTTTCCAATAGTGTACAACGCTTTTGCCACCCAACGGCTATTTGGAAACTTTTCTATCAACCAAGCAAATTTGGTTTTTGCTTGTTCAAAGTCCTCAATTTTGTAGAGGGTCTCTGCCCATAAGTAAATTAGTTCCTCTTGGTGTTTAGCAACATAGGCGTTCTGCCAGACTTTTGTGATATATGCAAGCGCATCGTGATAATAATTGACATCCTGCGTTTTTTCTGCGAGATGATAGTAGCATAGCGCGATTCTAAGATTGGCAAAGGTGGTGAAATCCTTATTAATATGCTCCGTTTTTGCCCCGGGTTTGTTTGATTCTTGTAGTGCTTTCTTATACTTTTCAATAGCACCTTCATAATTGGAGTGTTCATACAAGACTTCGGCATCTTCAAAAAGTCTCTCTACCTTTTTGGAGTTCCCTAATACAAGTGGTGATAAGAGGGCAAGTAGCAAAGCAACACCGCCAATGATCCCCCAAATTCTTTCATTCATTATCGCCTCCTTGGTAGGACAGGATCTGGCGTATCCGGTATGATCTTGACAGAGGAATCTTTAACTGCGAGTGGTTCTTTCTTTCCGAACCACCCCCTCTTTCCAAACAATTGGATTTGCAAGGGTTGTTCCCTACCTTTTATGTTCTTATCGGCTGTCATAGGAATTCTAATAGCCTCACCTGTCTTTTTTTTCAATTTCTGAAGCAGGACAGCGTTTTTAAAGTCCACTCCAGGTATAAATGCAGGTTGAAGTCTAACTTCAATATCGCGAGCCGTACCGCCGTTGTTTTGGATACTCAATGTAAGAACTGCTGTCTCACCAGCATCAAGGAAACCGTTCCTTGATGGGTCTTTTAGGCTAATTTCTGTTATTGAAAGGTTCAGATTTTGGTTTGGCCACGGGATTACCTCATACTTCATCTCAACAAAAATCCCTACAACGATAACTGCTAAGATAACGGTATAAGGTAGAACTTTCTTCCGAATCTGCTTATTTCTCTCTATATTATTGGCGAATTTTATCACTTGAATCAATTCGCGCGCCTTTTGATGGTTCGGATTGAGCATTAACACAGTATCCGCTGCAGCTTTGGCATCGTTAAACGCACCTATTTCGAGATAAGCCTGCCCTAACCCGAAGTGCGCCTCTATCGAACTTGCATCTGCCTTGATGACCCGCTTGAACGCAGCCGCGGCTTGGTCATACTGCCGACTGCTAAGAAAGACAAGTCCGCGCTCTAAGTCTTGTTTTACATCAGGTGTGTCTGTCGATGTAGGTGTTTGCTGTCTCGACTTTGCATCCGGTTGTGAGTCGATGGATTGCCTTGGATCTGATTGTGGAGTGTCCTGGGTTTCAGGCGGTTTAAAGCTCGGATCAATGGCTTCCAAAAGCGAGCGTGCAGGTTGGTAGTTGGCATCTATTTTCAACGCTTCTCTCGCGGCATCTCTTGCCTTTCCAAGTTCTTGTTGTCCAAGGTAGGAGAGCGCAAGCGCGTGGTATGCAGCTTTATGATTTGGATCAAGGGCTATCGTCTTTTCAAGCGATGAGACGGCGCGCGGGTATGTTTCCATCTTGAGATAAGCCAACCCAAGATTGTAGTGGGCAGTCGCAAAATCGGAATCGAGGGTGATAGCGTTTTGGAGGGCTGTAGCGGCTTCACTATAACGTTCATCATTCAGATAGGTGATACCTCTGTTGTAATGCTCCTGTTTTATTGTATCTGCAAGTTCGTGTGCCCGTTGATAGTTCGGATCAAGTCTTAGTGTTTCTGTGATAGCATTCGTTGCGGCTTCCAAATTGCCCGATTCTCGGTAGGCGCGTGCGAGGTTGTAATGCGCACGCTTGAGATGCGGGGCAATGGCAATAGCGCGTTCAAGGTGCGGGATTGCTTGATTGTACGTTCCCTGCTCCACATAAGCATAGCCGAGGTTATAGTGCGCGTCAACGAGATCGGCATCTTGTGCGATCGCGTGTTGTAACGCCTCAATCGCTTGTTGATATGCCTTCAGGCCAGTGTAGGCAGCACCAAGATGGACATAGATATGTGTATTTTCGGGACGATTGACCTGTGAATTATCACCTAAATCTGTGTCAAGCGTTATGGCTTTCTGGAATGCTGCAACGGCTTCCGTGTATTGTCTGTCAGCTAAATGTGCTTTGCCTCTGTCATGGTATGCTTCTATAAGGGTGCCGTACAGCAGCAACGCCGGTTGATAATTCGCATCAAGTTTTAATGCCGCTGTGACCGCTGTGCCTGCACTTTCGAGTTCATTCTGTTCGAGGTACGCGCGACAGAGCGCAGAGTGTGCCCCTATAAAATTCGGATCCAGTTTTACGGCTGCCTCGAATTCAGGAACAGCGCGACTGTATTGTCCCGCCTCCAGATAGGCGATACCAAGATTGTAATGTGCTTCTTTTATAGCGTTCATTTTGTCTTGTTATTAAGGAATATCAGATGCTTTTAATTTGAGTGTTATTTTAGCAGATATGCCTTAATGCGTCAAGCAAAATTCTTGAGTACGTTTCAATTCTGAGGTATAATAGCGCAGCGAATTTATAGACAAACGACATGCGTTCTGACCACACATCCTGACTGGGATTATCCATACTGCAACACTCGCCTGCCCTTTCTACGTCTCCGCCTCACCGAAAAATCCGTTGGCGGATTATTTGGTGAAAACGTGAGCATGTAATACCAAATCTAAAAAATAAAGTTGCATTATAGAGGTTTTGGGACGCTATGAGGT
>VXZK01000006.1 GCA_009845545.1 Candidatus Poribacteria bacterium | reverse complement strand
TTCAGGGTCTAGTGTGCATTACGCGCGTAAGGGTTCGAGCCCCTTTCCCGGCATTCTATGGCAAATTTAGGCGTAAATTGATGGAGGATACTCACCTGGACGATAAAGACGGAAACGCTCTTCCGGTTTTAGAGCAGGTCGACAAATACGTTGCTTTTCCGGGGGGAATCCCGAAAAAGTGGTTGGATCCAGCATTTTACATTTTTCTCGTTGCCTTTATAGGATACGCTTCATGGGTTATAGTTGGTGAAATCCGTGAAGGCGGAAACGCAGGAACACCGCCACTGAAAACGGCGGAATCTATCGTAACACATCTCTCCGCTTTCAGCGTCTTATTGACAATAATTATCATCATCTTTTGTAAAGGATTGGAGCGTGTTATGTATTACTTAGATGCCAAAAGAATCGCAGATCAACTAAGACAGCGCGTCGAACAAGCGGAACAGCGCATCGAAGAAGAAAAACAGCGCGCCGAACAAGCGGAGCAGCGCGTCGAACAAGCGGAACAGCGCGCCGAAGAAGAAAAACAGCGCGCCGAACAAGCGGAACGGCTTTTAGAAGAAACGAAAAAGAACAAGCCTTAACCAGAAGTGTTCACTTTCGTTGGTGTGAGGCATTTTTTTCCCTATAGTATAGATAGAAATCGTCATTCTCTTTGCAACGTTTCTGGGACCAGCCACAAAAAAATGCCCACTGCGAGATAGCCGATGCCCCCCAAAGCAAAGCCGGAATAACTCAACCCGAACAGATCTGCGAGATTGCCGACGATAACAGGTCCCGCTGAACCCCCGAAATCTCCTGTAAGTCGCCACAACCCTAAGAATTCACCCGTCCCCTCGTGGGGTGCCAAGTCTGCGCCGAGGGTCATCATTGTCCCCGAAGCGATCCCGTTGCCGAGGCGCATCAAAATCGCTGCAAGCAGCAACGCCGTAAATGTGCCTGTAAACGGCATCAGCACCATTCCGGTGGCAAAGAGGCAAATCCCAGGAACTGTTGCATATCTCCTACCGAACCGATCCATCATAAATCCAGCAATCGGAAACATCGACATATCTACTGCCGAGGATACCATAACAACCGAGCGTACCTGCTGGGTAGTTAACCCGACGACCTCGTCGGCATAGAGTGGGATGATAATATGACATCCACGACGCAGCGTCTGGACACATACTTGTCCTACGCCTGCTGTAGCGAGAAGTCTTGCATGCTGGCGCGAAATCTGGAGAAGATGTTTCAGATAGGGAATTTTCTTATCGGTTGTTTCACTTCGGGTGCGGTGTGTCTTTGGAATGAAGAAGAAACAGAGGAAAAGGTTCAGCATCACAATGCCTGCGTAGATAAAGAAGGGCAGACGTAGATTTACACCGAGGAAGATAGAGAAGAATTGTCCTACGAAAGTTCCCATCCGGTTTACACCCCCGAACAAAGCAATGGCTCTCCCGCGATTCGCTATCGGAATTACATCTGTCATATAAGCGTGTCGGGCGAGCATCCACAATGCATTCCCGATCCCGCCGACTAACTGTGCGCCGATGAGTTGTAAAAAATTCGTTGCTGCCCCCATACCAACAGTTGCCAATCCTATCATCACCAAACCGAACAACATTGACGGTTTGCGCCCGAGTCGTTCTACCAAAATACCTGCGGGGATGTTTCCAAGTACACCGACAGCGAGAACGACTGTCGTCAATGTATAGGATAACTCAAACGATTTGACATAAATCGAGAGGGTTGGGGAAACAATACCGCCGCCTGTTGCCAATAAAAACGCAGGAATATAGATAGGGAGAATCAGCGAGGCTCGGCTAAATTTGCGTGTGTTCAATTTTGGACAACTTCCAAGCGTAGTTAACTTTTGAGCACGCTTTATTTTGCGAAGACAACGGACTGAGCGTCCTGATAACACGTCCGGGTAGCCTCATCAAACAAGATAAATTGAATAGTTGTTGGCGCGGCGTTGTTCTGCTCCACAAATTCTTTCACCGTGGTTAACGCAACGACTGCCGCTTTCTCGGTTGGGTATCCATAAACACCGGTGCTAATAGACGGAAAAGCAACGCTCTGGACGTGGTTTTCTACAGCAAGTCGAAGGCTCTCCTGATAACAACTCGCGAGTAATTCTGCTTCCGCTGAATTGCCGCCTTCCCACACCGGTCCAACTGTGTGAATTACATATTTCGCGTAAAGATCGCCTGCCGGGGTGATGACTGCTTTGCCAGTAGGACACCCGCCTTCGCGTCTGCGGATCTCCGCACAAGCATTCTCAATTGCGGTGCCGCCCGCCCGTCGTATTGCCCCGTCAACACCGCCACCGCCGATGAGTTCGCTGTTCGCTGCATTCACGATAGCATCAACTTCGGCTTTTGTGATATCGCCTTGAATCAGTTCCAAATCTGTTTGTTTAATCCGCGTATTCATTAAGTGTTCTCCTTGTGTCTCACCGACTTCGCTGAATGAAACCGACCCTGTGCAGTGCCTGTAAAACGAAAGATTCTACGGAGGTATCGCTCTTTAATTGTGCATAGTCCACACCTTGATCGGTGCAAAAACGTTGCAAATTGTCACAAAATGCCTGCTGTTGATCTTTGTATTGTGCGAGGGTTTCTGCGTTAATTGTGACGGCTTTCGTTTCACGCGTTTCGGCATCTTCCACCAACCAGTCCGCGCCGGTGGGTATGTTTTCCAAATGTGTTTGCGGGTCCATCTCTTCTGGGCTTATCAAATGGATTGCCATAAGGAAGGCCCCGCGTCCTGAGAGTAATTTGAATCCATCGGCGTAGCCCCTCGGATCCAAAAAATCTGAAAGTATGACAACCATACCCGTGCGTCGCTGATACATCTGGAGTTGCTTAAGGCATTCCGTGAGTCTTGTTTGTCCGGATGCTGCAATTGCGTTGAGTGCCTTTGTCAAACGTGGAAATTGCGATTGGCTCGTCGTTGGTGGCAGCATTGGCGAGAGTCGTTCAGCACAGGTGTAGATTGTCACACTGTCGGCGTGTGCTAAAGCGATATAACCTAACGCCGCTGCGATCTGTTTAGCACACGTCAATTTGGTAGGCGATCCAAATTCCATGGAGCGGCTATTGTCAATGAGTAGCACAAGTGGCAGGGCTTCGTCGGTGTGAAAGAGTTTGATAAAAAGTCTGTCTAACCGTGCGTAAATATTCCAGTCAACATGTCGTAAATCATCGCCGGGTTCATAGGCTCTATAATCGGCAAATTCCATCCCGGTGCCGCGGTTGAGACTTCGGCGTTCGCCTCTGAATTTGCCGCGGAACGCGTGTTTCGCGCGAATATAGAAGGGGTCAAGTTGTTTCAAAAATTCGGGTGTCAGCAGCATCATTATAGAGAGTCGTAATGGCAGAAAATACGGATACGAGGCATGAAAATCTTGCCTTACAATTTGTGTGCCGATAGTCTAACACACCT
>VXZK01000373.1 GCA_009845545.1 Candidatus Poribacteria bacterium | reverse complement strand
GCCTCCCACGAGGAAGCAAAGAAGCACACGGCTTTAGCCGTTGTGAGTATCACAACCGTTTTCTGACAAAGGTAAGAAAACGAACAGAGACTATTTATGTTAACGAATTGATTTGCTATATCCTATCCAGTATGCTCCAATATGCCCGTAATCGGTCGCCCCAATTCGATATTATCCGTTTCGGACTCGGATGCACCATTTCCTGCCGATGGAGTCCAGCTTCTTGAGCGAGCAGTTTATCTTGGCACATTTTGATGACTTCGCTGTAGGTCTCGTCCTCAGCCAGATTTTGCATTTCCCCGGGATCATCGTGCCGATCAAACAACTGCGCAAGCCCGAACTGTTCAGCATCCGGTCCCGGAGGCAAGAAATCTTCTAACGCCTTCGGTTTATATTCCGTAACATATTTATACTGCTCAGTGACAATCGCGCGTCCCCAGTAATTGCTCTCTATATAGGCGCAATCGCGCCACGGTACATCTCTCCCTTCAGCAAGCGGACGCACGCTGGTTCCCTGGATCCCTTCAGGGACATCAATACCGGCGTAATCGCAGACAGTAGGGAATACGTCCACACCGGAGACGAAATGTGTATCATCAAACCGGTCTTTCTCTACAGGAATCTCATCTCCCAGACACGCCACGATGAACGGCACTCGTACGCTCTCTTCATAAAGCGTGAACTTCTGGAACATCTGGTGGCTTCCGCACGCTTCACCATGGTCGGCACTGAAAATGATGAGCGTCTTATGGTGCAGAGAGGTCTCGCGCAGCAACGCAAGAATTCGACCGATCTCAGCATCAACCTTTTCGATGAACCGGTAATAGTTCCATCTCAGGTAACGCCAATGGAGTTCATCCCAATCCCGTACCCCTTTAAGGATAGCCGCGTGGATAAGTGCGTCATCAACCCTTCGACAGACGCGGTGCAGCACCGTCTCCCGCGCATCGTAGTCGAAGTTTTCAGGGAGCGGTGGTAAAGCATCCTCCGAGACAATTCCCTGTTCCACCGGGTTTGGAATACGTTTTTCCTCATGATTGTGCAGATATTCGCAGACATCATGTGGATCAACATAACCGATCTGGAGGTAAAAGGGGGCTGCCCCATCGTAGTTCGTCAAGAAATCGGCAACCGCATGCGTAGATGCAGAATCGTAATACGCGGCACCGCCTGCACCGATATTGCGCCGCCCATAATAGAGCACCTGAAAACTTTCACGGACATTCCGACCCGGCACATGCCATTTGCCACAGTGGAACGCCCTATAACCGCCTGCGTTGAGCACTTGCCCAATATCCGAAATTTCTGGATGCAGATGTCCACCGTTGAAAGGAACGCCCGTTTCGGAGGTATATAACCCTGTCGCCCAACTCGAACGCGCAGCAGCACACACTGGGTCCGTACAATACGACTGGCGAAAAGAGATACCATTCCGGTGAAGCGCATCAATATTAGGTGTCCGAAGATGCGGGTTTCCGTGTGCCGAGAGCGCATCCCACGAGTGCTGGTCGGTGTTAATAAAGAGAATATTGGGGCGTTTATTCATGTATGCCCCCTATTTTCTCTCTCAGCACCAACGTCTCAAAAAAGGTCGAAGCGATGGCGATGTTTCCGTGGACATCAAGCCACCAGTACGAAGGCAAAAGCCCAGCACCGTAAACGTAATAACCCTCAAGTGGAAAAGGAGTCTCTACCGATTCAAGAAAACCGAGCCTGCTTTTAGGTCTGAGTTGCTCCAAATCTTCAAGCAATGTGAGTTCTACACCGTTGCCCGACGCTCGGATTGTCTGTGCAAGTGCGGGAATCACATCGAAAAATGCCCAATTACATGTCAGTTTGGCAGATGCGCCCACTGTTCCAACAACAACCTCAGTCCCGTTAATGTGGAGCCGCACCTCCGAATCTCCAACAAGGAATCCCTCACACGTCAATTCGGAATATTTATCGTCGCCACTGTTTTGGGCATCAACACGCCAACGCTCTGTGAGCGGACGGTAGTGCACATCACAACAACGGAACCGCATCCGTAAATGTTCGCCGCTTGTCGTATTCTCATATTGGACAACATAGTTCCACAGACCGTCCTGCTTGCTGCGTTCAACGATAACTGTCCCTATGCTCAGGGATTCCTTAGCACCAGATTGAGCATAACCGCGCCAATAGTTCGGCAGAATATTGTAAATGTGCGTGATAACCTGTCCCGCTCGCGTGTCACGCGCATCAGTATCCGTGTAACACCCCTTGAGTGTTCCAATCAATTCTTGTGTAAATTGGGGGTTTTGTGCACCATAATTGTAGTCAAACGACCAGTGATGCTCACTCTTATCATTCATGTGTGTATTCTGGGGGGTTTACCGGATGCGGCGTTATGTGCGTAACGCGTTGTTTCGGGCAAGCGATAGCCTTGACAACACGCCAACACCCATACACGTGCTGAATCCAAGGAGATTCGGTGTCCTATAGATACGTACACCACCCGAACGTTCGCACGGGTCCGAACTGCAGCACCGATGACTTCCCCTTTATCTGTAAGATATGTGTAAGCACTCTGTTCCGAGTCAGGTTCTTCGTAGCGTCCCCAGAGTCGCGATTTCGCACAACCGATCGTCGGTTTATCCAAGATAAGCCCCAAGTGCGATGCGAGTCCGAAGCGTCTCGGGTGCGCGATACCCTGCCCGTCTACGATGACCAGATCGGGTTCTGTTTGCAACGCCGTAAATGCTGTGAGTAGGGGTGGGATTTCCCGAAAGGACAAGAACCCCGGTATATAAGGAAAACGAACAGGGCTCTCTGTAACCACGCTATCTACCACCTGCAGTTCGGGAAAACTGAGGACTACCACGGATGCAAGTGCGATGTCCTTTTTAAACCCGATGTCTACCCCGGCAACGGTGTTGATTGTCCCGAACCGGTCTGTTTGAATCACCTGAGAGCGAAGTTCATTTTGCAACTGCCGCGCTTCTTCAGGTAAAACATCCCACGAGTGGAGGTCGCGATATTTCATAGCGGCCGCTGTTCGTTTTCGATGTAAACTTCATTCTGTCTTACAATGTTTCAAGCACCAAGACACCGTGGCAATCCCTCAACGGATACTTCCTAACATTATAACACAAAAATCTTCAATTGTCAAGCCGTTTCGACGCAGTCTACACGTAGAAATGGCTATTTTTCGGTTGTTGTTTCTTTGACTTCAACGGCACCAGGTTTAGTAATATGCCGGATGCCCGCGAAAAAAGCAGAGAGAATTAAGTAACCGCCACCAATACCGATGAGCGCACCTAAACTGCCGATAATTATTTCTACTCCGTTGAACATCGTCTATTCTCCTCAACATAAGATTTATGTGATAGCCCTATGTGAGCCTGTTGACGTTTTTTCAGGTTTCAACCTGTTACTAAAATTATTGCAATATACGAAACTATCTATTAATCGGTTACAAATTTGTTTTTGTTTATT
>VXZK01000128.1 GCA_009845545.1 Candidatus Poribacteria bacterium | reverse complement strand
TTTGCCTCTTTATGACATAATAAGAAATAAAAGACATTTTTATTCATTATGTCCTAATATAATCCAAGTTACTAAGGCATTCACAACATTCTGGATTTTAGGGATCTGAACTATGAACGAGATTACCAAAACCTCTTCGGAAGAAAAAGAGGGGCCCATGCCGGTTGTTAGAAAGCCAGACACCGGGAAAATAGAATTAGTTACGCCTAAGCCGCTTGCCGCGTATGATGACGAAGCAGCCAAGCCCCGCAAAAAGGGCTTTGGGAAATCGGGACGGCGGACGACTCCATCTCGCGAACAACTCGTCCAGTTACTTCTGGAAAATATTGAGGCGTTTTCGGACTCCGAAGCACAATTACTCAGTACAATTTTTGAGCTGCAAACGCTGACAGCACAAGAAGTGATGTTGCCATTATCAGAAACAGCCGTGCTGATAGTGGGGTCATCGCCCTCTGAAGTTCTCACCCTCTGTCGCACTTCCAACTATCATTACATCCCTGTTTATAATACGCGCGTTGACCAATTGATCGGTGTCGTTGATGTAATGGAGATCCTTGCGAGCGAGCACTCCGACAACGATTTATCGTCATTCGTGCGAGATGTAAATTATGTCCCTGCCCTGAAATCTGCTACGGATTTATTGAGTGATCTGCGGCAATCTGAGATACCGATCGCGATTGTGGTTAACGAGCACGGTAGTTGTGTCGGGATCGTAGAATTGATAGATATTTTAGAGCGGATCATAGGCAAGGTTGCGGCTAATCGCAAACGGACTACACCTCACATCGAAAAACTTGGAGCAAACGACTGGCGGATCGATGCGCGCATATTAATTACTGATGCTAATAAAGTCTTAGACATCCAAATTCCAACAGATCAGTGTGATACGCTTGGTGGCTTTGTCCTGATGTTGCTCGGCCACTTACCGCAACAAGGTGAGAAAGTTGTGTATGAAGATGTTGAATTTAATATAGAGGCAGCTTTCAAGTACGGGATCTCTCAAATTCGGGCTACCAAAAAAACGTAACAGAACTTACACAATTTTGCTCATTGCAGACTCTGTGAGAGGATCCCCTATAAAAAACGCAATCGGTCTCAAGGCACAACCTAACAGGTCTGCGGCGTACTCGCCCAGATGCGACGCGCATCATGCTACAAAAGAGTGCACTGCGTAAGTCCTACGTCAAAAAGGTTAAATGAGTCAATTGAAACGTCCGCGCCGTCACATTTTCAAGAAAACCCGCGTCCGAACGTTGATCGTGTGGTATCTCATCCTGCTTGGTGCCATCATCATCCTCATCTGGAAAATGCCAGCGATCGTTTCGCACTTGTAAACGGTTGGTTCTTGTCGGATGAATTAGGCAGCTATAAGTCTCCAATTCTTGTAAGCAAACGCTGATGTTTTGCATAAGCTTTATTGGAAAGGAGAATCTGTTAAATGTATACACTTATTATCATGTCATCTCATAAAAATTCTGTCCGCCAGCACGTGATCGGTCGCGGGCTTTTAGTCCTGCTATCCTGCGTTATCCTTGGTCTATTTTTTGCGGCAATTGGCGGCTTCACCTATGGTCACTTCCAAAAACGGCAGAAAGTCAGTGCTGAAAACGAATTACAGGCGCGCATGGAGAAAGAAATTCAACAATTAACGCAGGCAAAACACCAAGTTGAATCGGAACTTGCTGCCGTTAATAAGGAGATGAACGACATTCGGCAGATGGCAGCAAAGATCCAAGAGGCTTTAGGGATCCTCGGGCAAGGTGGCGAGCTTAATACTACTTCGTCCTCCGGAGAATCCGAGCCTCAACAGACGGATATATCAGCACTCACTGATGCTGCACCTGATACCGACGAGCAGCAGAAGTTGACACCGAGTATCCTGAAAGAGGAGTTGCAGGCACTCTATAACTATATCAACGCATATCAAAAACAGCTTTTCGGATATCCTTTGATTCTCCCAGTGAAACTCCAACAGGAAAACGGGGAGCAGCACACTTTTTGGTATTCTTCGCACTTCGGATGGCGGAACCACCCATTAACGAAAAACCGTGAATTTCATCAAGGATTGGATATTAAAACCCGCGCCGGCGTTCCTGTGATCGCTGCTGCGGATGGCAAAGTTGCACTGGTTGGAGAGAAAGGCTATTTGGGAAATACAATTGAGATCATCCATGAAGTATCCGGATATAAAACTTTGTACGCCCATTTGCAAGGCTATGCTGAGGGGATCAAAGTTAATCAAGAAGTCGCGCGTGGTCAGATTATTGGCTATGTTGGAAATACTGGCCGCAGCACGGGCGCTCACCTCCACTACGGCATTTATGATATAGAAAAAGAAAGGTGGAGGAACCCAACTCTGTTTATCTTTAATCAAGAACCAACACTTTCACCCTAACTGACTATGAATCAAAGTTAACTCAGTATTACTGAACCTATGGCAAAAGGAGTATCAAAAAATGTCCGACTTTAAGCCCCTGGTCCTGGCGATAATATTAGGTCTTTTAGCACTACCGGTGCTCTCACTTGCGCAAGACGAACTCATCATTATCTCCCCGCACCCAGAGGGTATTGAAACAGAATTTGGCAAAAATTTCGAGAAATGGTACGCAGCCGAAACAGGTAGGACCGTCAAAACGGATTGGCGAGATGTCGGTGGCACCTCTTCTAATTATCGGTTTATTGAATCGGAATTTAAGCGCGTGCCGGATGGCATCGGTATCGACATCTTCTTTGGGGGCGGTACTGACAACTACCTCCGCCTGTCAAATATGGGATGGTTGCATGCTTATAAACTGCCCGGAACGCAACTTGAGCACATGATGCAATCGTTCCAAGGGATTCCACTCTATGATGCTGAATATCAGTGGTATGGTGCAGCGTTATCGAGTTTCGGTATCATGTACAATGAAGAACTTCGTGAACTGCTGCAACTTCCGAAAGCCACAGCATGGGAAGATCTGGGGAACTTAGAATTGCTCGGTAGAATTGGCGCAGCGGATCCGAGAGAAAGCGGTTCCGCACACATGGTCTATGAGATCATCCTTCAAACCATCGGATGGAAAGATGGGTTTGCGCTGCTAACGAAGCTCGGTGGTAATGTTCGCGGTTTCTCCGCGGGTGCGAATGCGATTCCGACAGATGTCGTCGCAGGGCAAGTCATTTACGGACTCGCAATTGACTTCTACGCGTACGGTCAAATTGCGGTTGTCGGAGCAGACAAAATTAAATACGTAGTCCCTGCTGATGGCGCGGTGTTCACGGCTGACCCGATTGCGATCCTCAAAGGGGCTCCAAACTTACCAGTCGCTGAAAAGTTTCTTGAATTTGTTCTATCGGAAGACGCGCAGAAACTCTGGATGCTCCGCGATACCGATTCTGAGGGACCTCAATGGAAGGACGGTTTAAATCGCGCGAGCGTATTACCAGCACTCTATGATAAACTCGGCGAACGATGCATCGTTCCGAACCCGTTTGCTATGGAAGGCACCCCTTTCCAATATGACTCTAAGAAGGGCGGCACCCGATGGAATATCGTCAACGACCTCTTTGGCGTGCTAATCATCGATTCACATAAGGATCTTGTCAATGCATGGAAAGCAATACAGAAGTGTAAAGACCCAGCAAAGCGCGACGCGGCGATTGCAATTTTAACGAAGATGCCGATCACCGAAGAAGAGGCGATGCAACTCGCAAGCGATGCTTGGAACGCTCCGACTGTGCGTAACGAAAAAATCAAGGAATGGGGACAGTTTGCGAAAGAGAAGTTCAAAGAGGCACGGAATCTGGCAAGATAGCACCGATTTACGCGGATCCGCATCCATTATGCTTACGGACTGGCGGGGTTGCAAACCCCGCCTGCCGGAACCGAACTTCAGCGCTTAAACAGCGTCAAAAGCACCGCTTTTAACGAGACTTTCAATACCGCGTTCACGCCCTCCGTCTACCCGCGCACGGAAATCTTCCAGCGTGGTGAAAACACCGCCCGAATCTCTCGCCGCTAAAATCTTATCTATCACCTCATTTGCAATCCCTTCAGCAGCGACAAACCCGGAACGGATGGTATTACCCTCAACCGTGTACCCCTTTTCGCTCTTGTTAATATCTGGTGGGAGCAGATCAATTGTCACACCCAAAAATTCAGAGAGCTTGGCACATTCCTCTCGGTAGCGGGCAATTTTCGTTGAATTGCCTGCCTCCCCGGTCATCATTGCTGCCATGAATTCGTGCGGGTAGTGGGTTTTCAGGTATGCCATACGGTATGCCAACATCGAATACGCGACAGTGTGCGATTTGTTGAAGGCATAGCGACCAACAAGTTCAAGCAGTTCAAATATCTCCGCTGCTGCCTCTTGAGCGAACCCATTTTTCACTGCCCCTTCAACGAACTTCTCACGTTGTGTAGCAAGCAACGCCTCGTTCTGCTTACCCATCGCGGCGCGGAGGATATCCGCTTCAGCGAATGTAAAGCCGGCTATATCGTGCGCGATTTGCATCACCTGCTCCTGATAGATGCATACACCGTACGTGCTTTTGAGTGCGCCTTCAAACGAGGGGTGCATATACGCCACGGGCTGCACCCCATTTTTGCGATCTATGTACCGTTGCAAGTCCCCGTTTTCTATGGGACGCGGACGATAGAGTGCCGGAATCGCGGAGAACTCCTCAAAATTATCGGGTTTGAGTTCGGTAACAACCCGATACATACCAGTAGAGGCTTCCAACTGGAATAAACCCGCGATGAGTCCGTTACCGATGAGCGAATACGTTTGTTCATCGTCAAATGGAATCTCCGCTAACTCGATCTCAATGTCCCGGTTTGCCTTAATCATCTGGAGGCAGTCGTGCGTCTCGGTCAGACTCCGTAAGCCGAGGGAATCAAATTTGATGATCCCGACATCTTCAACGATTTTACCTTCAAACTGCGACGCGACCTGGTCGTGTCTATCCTTGAACAAGGGGACGTAGTTTGTCAACGGTCCCTCTGTGACGACAATCGCGGAGGCATGACAGGAAACGTGCCATTTCATACCCTCCACCGCTTTGCTAATCTCAATCAACTCCCTATTTTCGGGGAGTTCGGCGAGTGTCTGAAATTCGGGTACCCGTTCCAAGACCTCATCAAGCGTGATTCCGGGAAAGGGCGGAATTAGCTGCGTCAGTTTTTGGACTTTTTCGAGAGGCACCTCAAGTGCGCGCCCGACATCCTTAATAGAGGCTTTTGCACCTAAGGTCGCAAAGGTCGCAACCTTGCCGACAGAATCCGCACCGTATTTTTTCGCCAAATACTCAATCACAGGTTCACGAGCGCGGTCAGCGAAATCAATATCAATATCCGGCGGATTGAGACGTTCAAGGTTTAAAAACCGTTCAAACAGACAGCCGTAATCCATCGGATTGAAACCAATCACATCAAGTGCGTACAGCACCAGGCTGCTGGCGGCGGAACCGCGTGCAGAAAGCGGGTACCCTTGTTTGTGGGCATAGTTGACGTAATCCGCCACAATGAGAAAATAGTTGGCGTATCTTGACTGTTTGATGATATCCAATTCATAATCAATCCTTTGTCGGATCGGTTCGGAGAGTTCACCATATTTTTTTCGCAAGCCTTGGTAACACAGTTCTCTCAGATAGCTGTCGTGTGTCTGCCCATCGGGGATCTCATACTGCGGCATTGCGTCTTGTCGGTAGTCCAGTTGAAGATTGCACCGATTCGCAATTTCAAGCGTGTTACTGATAGCCTCCGGCGGGTAATCCTTAAGAGCCTGCCGCATTTCGTCAACACTTTTAAAGTAGAAGTGGTTGTCAAACCGCGGACGCTTCTGGTCGTTGACAGTCTTCTTCATCTGGATACAGAGGAGGACATCGTGCATTTCGTGGTCGGACTTACGGAGGTAGTGACAGTCATTTGTGCCGACGAGCGGCAGATTCAATTCTTTCGCCAGCTGCGCCATTACTGGATATGCCTCAAGTTCCTTGTCGATGTAGTGATTCTGTATCTCAACGTAGAGGTTCCGTTCCCCCATTATCTCCATCAGCGTTTTGAAACTTTGAATCGCTTCGTCTCGCCGATTTGCACAGAGGAGTTGCGGCACCTGTCCTCGGATACACCCGGTCAGTGCGATGATTCCGTTCCGGTGTTCACGCAAGATTTCCATGTCAATACGGGGCTTACGATTGAATCCGTCCGTGTATCCAAGTGATACCAGTTCTAAGAGATTCTGGTAGCCGGTCGCATCCTCGGCGAGCAGCGTGAGATGATAGGGACCGCCTGGTTCTTGCGCACGTGTCTTTCGACCCCCATGTGCAACATACACTTCACAACCGATGACCGGATTGATCCCTGCTTCTGTTGCCTTATTGTAGAGTTCCCACGCGCCGAACATATTGCCGTGATCGGTAAGGGCAACAGCAGGAACGCCATTTTCAACTGCCCAATCCACCATATCTGGGATACGGCACGCACCGTCGAGCATGCTATACTCACTATGATTGTGGAGATGCACAAATTCGGAACCGGTTTTAGACGGAACATAAGTTCCACCTTCAGGAGAGGTGCCCTCCTGCTGAGTGGAGAATGGCGTGGTAGGTTCGCTTTGCGTCTCAACACCTGTTGCGAGGACAGTGACATCAACTGTATCTTCAGGTTCAGGATCATCGTCTCTATAGACCAATCCAAAAATGATTTGCGCTTGGGGCGCGACATCCTTGATGACTGTCATACCGGCATCCAATTCATGCATCATGAAATCTTGTGGCGCGCTGATGTTGACAATCAACCCGGGGGCATCTCCCAATTTTCCACCATCCAAGAGCGGCGAAGAAACAGCGTTTTCCGCAGCGATCCGCGCCCGATTTTCACCGTTTGCTTTTCCTATACCCATCAACACCGGACCCGCATTCTGCATGACGCTTGCCACATCGGCGAAGTCAACATTAATTTCGCCGGACTCCACAAGAATATCGGCGACAACTTTAACGCCGCGTAACACGGTTTCATCGCTTAAGTGGAACGCTTCGCTTGTTGGAAGCTCCGCATCTACGGTCTCCATGAGCCTCTGGTTCGGCACCACAATAACGGCATCGGTGTTCTCTCGTAGTTCCTGAAGACCGTATTCTCCTTGTTCGGCGCGGCGTTGTCCCTCAGAATCAAACGGACGCGTTGCAACACCTATTGTCAAGGCACCGCGTTCTTGTGCAAGGGATGCGATCACAGGGGCTGCACCTGTCCCCGTTCCGCCACCCATGCCTGCTACAATGAAAACCAGACGCGCGTCTGCAAGCGCGGCGTCAAGTGTTACCAGATCTTCCTCAGCTGCGCTTCTACCTATTTCCGGATTCGCATCTGCGCTAAACCCTTGTGTGGTGTCAGCCCCGATCTGTATCTGCGTCGCACCCTCACACATGCGGAGTGCTGCCAAGTCTGTATTCACAGCATAAAATTCGACTTCTTTCCAATCAGATACCATCATCCGTTTGATGACGTTCCCACCCGCGTTGCCGACACCGAAAACCTTAATTTTGTATCCTGACGGCTTTGCGACTTCTTTTTCATACGTCATAGTTGTTCTCCTCTTAACTTCGTCTTTGAATCTTTCAGCAACACCAAATTCTTCACGCAGGAGCGTCCGAATTTGACTGAGTCTTGTTTTGACGGTACCCGCCGCCAAACCAAGTTCTTCTGCAATTTCGTTGACAGTCCACAACTCTAAGTAGTACAACACCGCAATCGCGCGGACCCTCTCTGGGAGGTGGTGTACGGCTTCTGTTACAGCCGCGCGAAGTTCCGTCTCTCGGAAACGGGCAAGCACATCCCGATCGATAGTCTCAGCGAGTTCCTCTGCACTCTGAAGAATTTCGCCCCTGGTGTGCGACTTGGCGGCGTAGTACCTTCTGCAAGTCGTCCAAGCTATCTTTCGGAGCCAAGCACCGAAACTGCTGACTTCGCGTAAACCACCGATGTTTTCCCAGACTGCCACCCAAACGTCTTGAAAGATCTCTTCAGCATCGCGGATCTGACGAGAGTTAAAAACAACCAGTTGCCAAATTCTGGAACTGTGGCGGGCTGCGAGTTGCGCAAATGCCGCCTCACCACCGTCTTGCACGCGCTGAATGAGTTCTTCGTCTGTCAAATCTGTGTAAGTTGATGAATCATATCGCATATACAAATTCCCAATTAGATTTCGCCAATTAGACTGTAGTTATAAAGAGGAGAATTTATGCGGAAAGGGTTTAAAAAAATATAAACAGTCGATTTTTTACGCTATCGCCTTCGTGATGCCATGTCAAAACCGACCGCTGCGACAAGCACCACGCCTTTAATAATATCTTGCCATGAAGCATCCATATTTGCCATACTCATTCCATTGTTGAGACTTTCCATGACGAACGCGCCTAAAATTGCACCGAAGATACTCCCGCGTCCACCCATTAGACTCGCCCCCCCGATAACGCATGCAGCGATAGCGTCTAACTCCAGCAACCGTCCGGCTTCCGGACTCGCACTCCCGACACGCGCTGTCATGACGACACCGGCGATCGCCATCAACGCGCCCATTGTCGCAAACACCCGCAACGTAATACCGTGGACCTTAACCCCTGAAAGGTACGCCGCTTCTGCATTGCCGCCAACTGCATAGACATAACGTCCAAAACGGGTATGGTTGGCAATGAAATGAAACACAAACGCGAGTCCGAAAAGGATGCACACTGGAAACGGAATCCCTTTGTGGGCATTCATCACGGCGATGAAAGCGACAATCAGTGCCGATATTCCGACGACTTTCAATAGGAACATGGGCAGAGACGCTTGCTCCGAGTTTCCGTATTGCAGCCGGTTGACACGCTGTCGGTAAAATCGGTAGCCACTGATGCCGAGTCCGACACCCATAAGCACCCATCCGAGTGTCGGCGAGAGGTAAGCGTTCCCAATCGCTTTGAGCCAATTGTCTGGGAGCAGGATGGTCTCGCCTTTGGTGAATGCCAGCATCAAGCCGCGATACGCCAAAAAGCCGCCCAGTGTGACGATAAACGCTGGGATTCGCTGATATGCGACGAGGTAACCCTGCATCAGTCCCATCAGGATGCCGATGCAGATAACAACGAGGAGCGTCACAAGAATTGGTTGCCCCCACCACACGTGTACAATCGCTGCGATCGCACCCAGTAAACCGGCACCGTAACCAACTGACAGGTCAATGTTGGCAGAAACGATGACCAAAGTCATGCCGACAGCGAGAATGGCTGTGACGGCGGCTTGGCGGGACAGATTGGATAGGTTCCGAGTGCTGAGAAAGGTGCCGCTGGTCAGCAGTGTGAAAATCACCCAGACACAGACGAGCGCAAGCACCATCGCATACATACGGAGATTTAGATTTTTTAACAATTGGGTTTTCGCTCCGATTTTTCCGATGTCAAAATCGGGTTTTCGATGAACCTAAGGCGATCTGTTACGATTAAGTTGTTTAAATCATGTGCCCATTAAAAGATTGAAATTTTCGGTTGTGATTTTACCAATTGTTTCTATGGAAGTGCCGCGGAGTTCGGCTATTTTTTCCGCGACAGCGCGGACGTACGCCGGTTCATTTCGCTTGCCGCGTCGGAACTGTGGTGCGAGCCATGGGCAATCTGTCTCTATCAGGAGCCGATCTTCAGGAACCTCTCGCGCGACGGCTTGAACATCTGCTGCGTTTTTATAGGTTACGATGCCACCGATGCCAATGTGGAATCCGATTGCAAGACCTCTGTGCATCAATTCGACATCGCCAGTAAAGCAGTGCAGGACACCTCGGATTCTCCCTTGTCGTGCTTCTAAAATAGGCAAAATGTCTATGTAGGCATCACGGTTGTGAATAACAATCGGCATCCGCATCTCTTCAGCGAGGTCCAACTGTTGTTCAAACGCCGCTTTTTGCACCGGACGCGGTGATAGGTTACGGTAGTAGTCTAACCCCATTTCGCCAAGCGCAATCACCTTTGGATGTGCAGCGAGTTCGCGAAAGGTTTTTAGGACATCGGGGGTCAAATCCTTCGCATCATGCGGATGCATCCCGACGGTGGCATAGATGTGCGAATGTTTTTCTGCAAGTTCTACCGCGCCGAGACTGGTCTCCATATCAAATCCGATGACCAAGATATTGGAAACCTCGGCTTCGCGTGCGCGCTTGAGTACGGCATCTCGATCGCGATTGAATTGGGAGAGCTGAATGTGTGCGTGTGAATCAATAAACATTCCGACCCTTAATTCGGGTAAGTGCGCTTTGAAATCGCCCCGAATTTGAGAGATAGATTTAATTACATTAAAGGTGTTCGGATAACGGTTTCAAGTGTATGTGCGCGGGGTGGCTGCGTCACGAGAAACAGAATCAGGTCCGCGACATCCTCTGGAAGCGTCAGATGCTCAATGACATCGTCCGGATGGTTATCACGACGCATCTTGGTATCAACGGGTCCCGGACAGACAACCGAAGCTTTCACACCGTGCGGTCTGCCTTCGTTGTTCGTCGTCTCGGTGAAACCGATCACGGCGAATTTGGAGGCGCAATACGCCCCACCGTTGACGTGTCCAAATTTACCGGAGACGGAGGAGACGTTAACGATATGTCCATATTTCTGCTCACACATGTGGCTGAAGACGGCTTGTGTACCGAGAAATACGCCTTTAAGGTTGACCCCGATTGTCAAATCCCAATCCTCCTCCCGAATCTTTGGAATCGGATTGTGGATTGCTACGCCTGCGTTGTTAACGAGGATGTCCACCTTGCCGAAGATGTCAAGCGTCCGAGCAACCATGGCATCAACATCGGTTTTCAACTGGATATCGGTTGTGATAGCGAGTGCGCGCCTGCCGAGTTGCGTCACCTCTTTGGCAACAGCGGCTATCTCGGTATCCGTCCGTGCGGCGAGAACGATGTCTGCGCCTTCTCTGGCAAACGCGAGAGCGGTGGACCGACCGATGCCGCGTCCGCCACCTGTAATAATAGCAATACGGTTTTCAAGCTTCACAGTTCCTCCTCAAAATAGTAAGTTAAGTGTCGCGAGCAAAACTCGCCCCTACAGCAAAAACATGCATTATAGATCGCGAGCAAAACCCGCCCCTACACGGTATTACTGAATTTGATATGCCGCGAGTTTTTGTTTATTGAACAGAATACCGTGCCCTGGACGATCAGGCGGTGAAAAGTGCCCGTCTCTGAGCGTTAATGTGTCGTCAAGCACCGGATCAAGTGAAGGGATGTATTCGACAAAGAGCGAATGTGGCACCGCGGCAGAGAGATGTACATGCAAATCCATCAAGAAATGTGGGGAGACAGAGAGTCCGAAACATTCCGCCGTGTGTGCGACTTTCATCCATTCAGAGATACCACCAACGCGTACAGCATCAGGTTGTAAAATGTCCGCTGCGCCTTGTGCGATGTATTCCTTAAAGACATACTTATTGTAAATCGTCTCGCCGATCGCAATTGGAATCGTGGTTTTCTCGCGCAGTGTCACATGGCTATCTACATCATCTGCCTCGATAGGTTCCTCAAACCAGAAAAGGTCTGCCGCTTCGACCCGACACGCGAGTTGAATGGCTTCGCGCGCGTTCCACTTCATGTTGGCATCAATCAT
The DNA here is from genome assembly GCA_009845545.1 of Candidatus Poribacteria bacterium. Taxonomy (GTDB): domain Bacteria; phylum Poribacteria; class WGA-4E; order WGA-4E; family WGA-3G; genus WGA-3G. The sequence continues at coordinate 8,831 of VXZK01000128.1, read as the reverse complement.
AAGATAGGGTTCCTGCCCAATCGCCTTCCTGACAGCGAAGATCCGCGCCACGTCTTCGGAGAGACTGTCGCGCCCGACTTTAATCTTGATACCTTTGAAGCCTTGCGCTACAAATTCCACGGACTGCCTGACGAGTTCGTCTTCGGAGAGATGGAGCCAACCGCCGTCTGTATTGTAGACAGGAACAGCGGACCTCGCGCCACCGAGGAGTTGGTAGAGCGGTAACTCGGCGCGTTTTGCCATGAGGTCCCAGAGGGCGATGTCTACCGCCGCCATGCCCAGACCGACGATACCGCCTCTGCCGACCCAGTGTGTGTCCATCCACATCCGATTCCAAATCCGGTCAATGTTGGCGGCATCCTCTTCAAGGAGGATAGGCGTGAGATAGGCATCCATTGTCTGTTTGATTGCCGCTCCACCTTTACCGATCGTGTAGGAGAATCCAGTGCCTACTACACCATCTGCATCTTCAATTTCGATGAAAGGGAACTCCATAGAGACAAAGGCTTGGATAGCATCAACGCGCTCCACTTGTGGTGGGATGTCGTATAAAGATGTACGAACTGCTTTAATCTTCATTGAATGTGCCTACTGCTTTAAGTTCTCGATCATCGGCAGCAATTTTTCGATACAGATGCGTGAAGCTTCTTCACCGGCTTCAGAAAACGCCTGTCCCGCTGGACGGTTGAGGATGGCATCGTCAATTTTGAGTGAGGGTCGCCAGTGTGTCTCAAGGCAGAGATGCCCCTCATATCCATCATCAATCAAGGCTTGCAGCTGCCCTTGCCAGTCGATAATCCCGTCGCCGACGGGAACGGATTCCATTTCGCCGGTATCGGGGTTTGGTGCCGCGTCCTTGAGATGCGCATGGATCATCGTCGGTTTCATCTGATTGTATGCATCGGGGTATGGCGTTTCGCCGCCCTTTGCGTGCGCTTCGTTGGCAGGATCCCAGATACCACGGATATTCGGAGAATCAATCTGCTCAATAAATTCCGCTGTGAGTTTAGCGGTGCTGAGCGAAGTCGTAGATTCGTTTTCCATGCCAAGCACAATGCCTTCGCCGTCTATCATCCTGCGCGGTTCGTCATAGGCGGCGATAATGTCGTCCCACCGTTCCTCGGTTTCACCGGTGTCCCAGAAGACAAAAGTACGGATGAGATTGGTATCAAACGCCTTTGCTGTACGGATGCACCCTTTCAGTATATCAAGGTGCTCTTCCCGTTCTTCAGCGTTATCCATATCGCATTTAAAAAATGGGGATGCAATACCGATAATCTCAATATCAGTGCCATCAAGTAGGCGTTTCATCTCATCGATGTCGGCTTCGGTGAGCTCGTGCGGAAGTTTATCCCAAACAGAGCGAACTTCGATGGAGTGTAGGTTGAAATCTTTCACAAAATTGACAACGGTGGCGAAGTCCTGTGAAACTTCGTCGCCGATAACGCCAAGTTTAAACATAAGTGTGTTTCTCCTTTGAGACTTTTACGACATATTAACACAGCACAATGTTAATAGCAAGCAGGATTTTATTTCCAAACTTTTCGGAGCGGGCACTGATTGATTTTCTTTGACCGTTTTTCTCTGATATGCTACTATGCTCATAATTGCAGAAGATATTGTATTTGAGGACACCAGCGTTCACCTCAAGGATAAGGAAAATAGAACTGTGACAGACACCAAAAATCAACACAATTTGCAACCTTTTTGTCGTTATAGTGTGTTACCGTAAACAGTATAGTAGACACTGAAAGCCAGCACGGTTTCAGTAGAGCACTGATTCGAGGACAGTAACATCTAAACGCTTTTACTTTTCAGATGAATTGAGCGTTCAAACCCGGAGGCTATCATGAAGCAACGGAATTGGATAACTGCATTACTGAGTGTTCTGATAACACTCGGCATGTCCAGCGGCACCGCTTTTACAGAAAACTTGCAACCCGTAACGCTTATGGAACAAGAGATCACACAAGGGGCATTGCGCGTTGAGATCGACGAACAAATTATCGAATGTCCGCTAAAACACACCGATGTCAAAGCAAACATTTCAGGTTTCATTGCCCGCGTCACCGTAACTCAAACCTTCCACAACCCGTACGACGAAAAAATCGAAGCAGTCTATGTCTTTCCGCTCCCACATACCGCAGCGATAGACGATATGACGATGACAGTCGGAGACCGCCGGATTGTCGGATTAATCAAACGCCGTGCTGAGGCACAAGCCCTTTACCAAGAGGCGATCCAACAGGGAAAAACAGCGAGCCTGTTGGAACAAGAACGTCCCAATATCTTCACACAGTCGGTTGGTAATATCCAACCAAACGATGAGGTTCGCATCGAAATCTCCTACGTTGATGTGCTGGACTACGATATAGGCACCTATGAATTCCACTTCCCAATGGTGGTAGGTCCTCGATATATTCCGGGCACCCCGACCTCTAAAAAACCAGAACTACCGAATGAATTAAAAGGGAAAGTTGGTGAATCCGAGGCACCCTTCGATGCTCCGTTGGACAGTGCTGACCCGTCGGGGACAGGCGTAGCACCAGACACAAACCGTGTGCCGGATGCTTCACGCATTACGCCTCCTGTACTCAAGCCGGGTTACCGCACAGCACACGACATCAGCCTCGCAGTATCGCTTGATGCGGGTGTACCGATTCAGGATATCCAGATTGTCAACCACAAGGCGGATGTGGATCGTGTTGATGCCTCTGGTGCTACTGCAGTGCTTTCACCTGCTGATTCAATACCGAACAAAGATTTTGTGATGAAATACGCCGTTGTCGGCAAAAAACCGGAGATGGCGGTCTTAGCACATTCCCAAGTACCCAAGCAAGGCTACTTCATGCTTATGATTCAGCCTAAACTTGATGCCGAACTTGCTGAAGCACCCCCTCGTGAAATTGTTTTTCTCGTTGACGTTTCAGGTTCAATGCGCGGAGAACCGACCCAAAAAGTGAAAGAGACGATGCACCATTTCCTCCGACTTACCAAACCGAAGGATACCGTGCAGGTGATCACCTTCTCAAATCGCGCAAATAAACTGTTTGAAAAACCGGTGCCAGCGATCCAAGCGAACATTGAACACGCTCTCAATTTCACGCAACAGATGTGGAGCGGCGGCGGCACGGAGATGCTCAACGCTATTAAGTTGGTGCTCAACGAACCTATTGACCAAGAACGGGTCCGCATCGTCGTCATGCTCACCGATGGCTATATCGGTAACGAAGCGGAAATTATCGCTGAGATTGACAGACGGGCAGGGGATCAGATCCGTTTTTCGGCTATCGGCATCGGCACATCGCCGAACCGCTATCTGATTGACGGCGTGGCAAAACACGGCGGCGGGTTGGCAGAGGTGATCGAACTTAACACTGACCCCGGCCCCCTTGTCGCGCAGATTGCTGAGCGTATCCATCGCGCCCAACTCGCCAAAATCCAGATTGATTGGAACGGACTCTCTGTCTACGAGACCTATCCGCGGCGGATACCTGAACTTTGGGCGGGTCGTCCCGTCCTTATGTTTGGACGCTACAGTGCAGGTGGCAGTGAAAAAATTGAACTTTCTGGCAGCGCAGAGGGTAAACCGCTGAAATATAAGTTGCATGTGACGCTGCCCGACGCGCAACCGGCGCACGATGTTCTGTCAAAAGTGTGGGCGCGTAAGAAAATCGAAGACATTTCTGCACGGTTACATGCCGCTGATGCGCCGGAAATTATTGAGGAAATCACGAACATTGCACTCACCCACCGGTTGATGACGCAATACACGAGTTTCGTCGCTGTTGACGAGAATGACATGCAACCGATCAATCAAGAAGCGAAAGCACCTCGGCAGGTTATGGTGCCTGTTCCATTGCCAGAAGGCACCGATTACCAAGGATTCTACAATCAGCGCACAAGGGTTGCCGCTTCCAGCCTGGGGCAAATGGTAAAACGTAGGGCGGCCCCTATGGTCTCTTCTGCGCCAACGGCACAGTATAGTGTTAGTGTTGATAGAGGTACAACTATTGAGGCGTTGCAGGCAGAGGCAAATCCCCAAGCAACTGGCATACTCTCCGAAGTAGAGAGAACTTCTGTGCAACCGGAATTTTTAAGAAACTCTTTGATCGTACCGTCTTGGAGACTTTTGGCAGGCGCGATTGATGGTAAAATTGACAAAGAGGCACTCACAACGCTCCAAAAGGCTTGGGAAGATTCGCGACTTGAAGCAATCATTACCGGAGGCAACCAGTACATTGCCGTCCGTTCTGCCTGGTGTATTCGCACGGCAGCCCAAGCAGTTCCAAACGATGTTGGACTGACAGCACTCTCTGAACGTGTTCTCTCAAAGGTAACCAAAATCAAACTGCCGAAGCCGCAAGATAACTTGTCCGCTTATCTTAGCACATTGTATGCTATACTGGCGAGTCAAGGGGATGCAGACAAAGATTTGGCGAAGTCGCTGTTGATGCGAATGGATAAAAACGCTTATATAAACATGAAAACAGCGCGTCTGATCGCTGAAGGCTTGCTTAAACCGTCTGCGGGGAACGATAAGGCACTACAAGCAGCACTCTCAACACACGACATTTACGGAGATGATCTTGTGCTTCTGACCTGTCTCGTTGCCAAAAGTCGGGGCGGACAATTGTGGCAGACCTTCCGTGAGGAATTTCCACATATAGCACGGCAAAGTCGATTGAACGGACATATTGCAGTTATCATCAGTCGACTTGAAGCATCGCACAAGGGCATTCAATTTTCAGCAAAGCGTTAGAAAATTTTGTGATATAATAGTCAGATACAGTACCGTAGGTTGGGTTGAACGGTGTTAAGAAAGTATATGTTGGTTTGCCAATACCCTCAAATCCAACTTGTCGTCCGATACCTCCAAAAACGTAGTGAAACCCAACTTGAGACCCTCAGGTGCCCGTAAATCGCAAAGGCGTTGGGTTTCTCTCGGTTTTTCGTTTGGCGTAGCATCTCTGGTACAAGTTGAGTGTTGTGTTACTTTCAAGCATTCTGGGGTATCCGTTCAACCCAACCTACGGGACTAAACAATTGTAGGCTTTACAAGGAGGAGCACCCATGAAAATCACAGGTTTTGAATATCGTACTATCTCTATCCCGTTCCTTCCAGCGATACAAGAACACTCCGGCATGGAGTATCCGACAACGTTGGTCTGGGTACACACAGATGAAGGTCTGACAGGGTTGGGTGAAAGCAATTCTCTGCACAGCGATATTACGGATCAAGCTGAGAGTATCGCTGAAAGGTACGTCGGCAAAAACCTTTGGGATATTGATCTCTCATCTGAGTCGTTTACCTTCCAGTCCGCTTTTTATGACATAGCGGGACGAGCATTGGGGGTGCCAGCACATAAGTTAATCGGTGAGAAACATCGGGATAGCGTCGAACTCGCTTACTGGTCGCCCCCGATGCCGCCGGAAGCGACAGCGGCAGAGGCAGAACGCGCCGCGGACCTTGGGTTTCGGGTGCATAAACTCAAGGCTCGGAAGGCAACTATCGTCGAAACTGCACGTTTAACGAAAGAAGCGTGCGGCCCCGAGTTCCAGATTCGCGTCGATCCGAACACAGAATTCGGAGACTTAGAGACCGGACTCCGGCTCGCCGATGAATTGCTCCCGTACAACATCGAAGTCTACGAAGACCCGATCCGATTTGAGGACTTGTCTTGGTATCGCCAGATGCGGGAGAAGGTGGAAGTGCCAGTTGCAAGGCATATCGGGGGCGGGCAAGAGATTTTAAAGAACATCCGTGCGGATGCAGTAGATGCCATCAATACAGCGGGGAACGTCGCTGGACTGCGGAAGAGTGCCGCCGTTGCTGAAGCCGCGGATTTGCCGATTTGGGTCCAGATCTTCGCCTTCGGTTCATGCGTCGCCTCGACCTTCGCCGCACACATGGCATGCACAATACCGAACTGTACAATGCCAATTGACGAACTCCCGCACATCCGTATTGATGACCTATCCGGCGGTAGCATGGACTTGTCTAACGGTGCTATCAACCTGACAGATGCACCCGGATTGGGTATCAGTCTTGATATGGCTGCGGTTGAGCGATACCGAATTCGTTAGGCAGCTATCCGTTATAAGTTTAGTTCTAAGGAAGAACCACTACAAGCCGGGCAACCGACCCACAATCTCCACCGTCTTTAGACTGACGGTGATAGTGCGGGCAATGAGGTCAACAATATATTGCGGCTGATCAGTACGGTTCGGGTCATTCACAATCCCGCTCCGTTTGTCTCTCTTGACGCGATACTGATCCACGACCCACTCTAATGCAGAACGGTTGCCCAACCGATATTCGGACGCTGCTGCGGGGATGCCATCGAGTGTGAGGAAATCATTGTATTTCAGCTGCGTCTTGTCTTTGGATAACTTCATCTTCTCAACACGCCAGTCTATCGGCAGCCCGGGCGTTTCGATGTGTTCCAACTTGTCGTACTTCGGCACCGATTCGTAGTTGATGTGGAGGTCTGCTAATTCGCTGCCTGCGTTGGCAAAACCCCAGAAATCTTCGGCAAACGGGATATGCGGGAGATCGCGCTTGAGATTCGCCTGATACTTTTCGCGATAGCCGGGGTGGTGCAAGAGTCCGTAGTTATAGTGGAAGATGTCCCATTTGGTGATGGTGTCATCGCCGTAGTGGGTTCGGAATTCTGCCAATGCCCAATCGGTGATGTTCTCTTGACGGTTTGTGCCGTCTTCATCGTAGGTGTAAAACGGGAAGCTCTGCGTTTTTTCAAGGAAATCAAGGGATGGAATCATATCCGAAACTAAAGTGTGAAATGTTTTTTTACTTCCAATACCGCTAACACAAATCACTCTGTTCTCAACTTCCGTCTCGGTTGTAGGAAAAATTGAAGGAAACACAAAAACGCGATGATTAAGAATTCGGTCAAAGAACAGATGGAGTTTTGTAAACGGTCGGTAGACGGAGCGTCGGAGTTTGGCATCCGAAAACTCCGCTATTTGCTCACCTCTCAGTTTCTGTTTTAAACCGGAACTCCAGCTGATTTTTGTGTCGTCATACGCTACGAAATCATCAATGTTCATAATTGATTTCTCTGGCGCGCCCAACCATTTCAGCACTTGTGTATTGTAGAACTCTATTGTTCGCTGAACGTTCTTCGCAAGAGCATTCACGTTGAAGTTGCAAACCCACGCGTCCCGATTTGTTCCAACACCAAGACTATACTGATCAAACAACACATTTATAGTTTCCGCTTTCCCTGCCTTCACTTCTTTCGTTCCCATCGGAATAAAAGTATCAAACTCGGCGTGGAGTCCTTCCGTCAGCCACGTATATCGGTTGTCAGGCGTTATCCGCTCCCATTCAATGTTTTGATAATGTCCCGTTGCATCGAGATAGTGATACTTCTCATCTTTCCGCCAAAATTCATCAACACGCGCATAAAAGATTTTGGGAGGTTTTACGTCAGATTCTAAATCGGCACTACCAGCATTCTTTTTAATGAACAAGTTGATGCTCACACCAACCTGAATCCCGAAGACGTTGTGCGTTGTGCCTGACAGTTTCGGATTCTGACGGACATTCCCGCCCAAATCCAGAATGTAGATTGCGTCAAAATCCTGTGCAAGGTGCTTCCGCATTCCGTCAAACGCTGTCCCGTCCAGAAAACTATTATCTGTCACAAACGCGACAACGCCTTCCTTTCCAATCCGTTTCGATGCCCATAGAATCGCTTTTACATACGGGTCTGAGAGCGCGTTTTTATTTGTCGCTTTTGAGTCTTGCGAATAGGTTTCCCGCAATAGAGCATCCATTACCTTATACTTCCGATTTTTGTTGTTGTCATTCTCGTTGACTTGATGGATATTGTAGGGAGGGTTGCCGATGATGAGGAACATATCTGCTGCTTTCTGCCGTTCTACGCGCGCCGTATTTTCCTGTGTGAACAGCTTCGCTTGTTGTTCTTCCAGCAGCTCGAAGGTATCCGCAAGTGCAATCCCTTCAAAGGGTCGATACGTCTGGGTGCGTTGAAAGAATTCGTGTTCAATGTTCAGGCTCGCGATGTAGTAGGGGAGCAGTAGGATTTCGTTGCAATGGAGTTCGCTCTGGTATTTCTCTGCCAATGTCGTCGCTCGGATGTCCTGCATCAGACGGACGATGAAGTTGCCGGTGCCGACAAACGGATCAATGATATGTACGCCGGTATCCGATAGCGACCGGTTGAACTCGGTTTTGAGGATATGTGCAACGCTTTTCACCATGAAGTCAACAATCGGTTGTGGTGTGTAGACGATGCCGTGCGTGTCTGCTACTTCCACAGAGAACCCTTGAAAAAACTGTTCATAGACGGTATTGAGGAACTCCTGTTTTTGGGAGAAGTCTTTACAGAGCGTTGCGGCGTTCTCAATAGCAGTATAGAACCGGTTCAACGGTTTAAGAAACTCGTCGCGACTGAAGGCGTTCTGGATGAGCACCTCAATGACGTTTTCAATCTCGCGGGCGATGATATTCCGGCGGGTGAAGTCGGGGTTATCGAAGACGGTGCGAAAGATGCGTTCTGTGAGCAGGTGTTGGATGAGCATCTCCTCAACGGCAGCGACAGAGAGATTCGGGTTGATTGCGGCGCGGCACTGTTGGTAGAAGTCCGTGAACGCAGTTAAAAATTGCGGGTTCGTCTCGTGCTGTTCCTCTATCAAAGCTGCGAGTCTCTTTCCGAGCGCGGGGACCCTCTCTGGTATTTCTCAAAAGCCCTCAGAAACGACTATCTATAAGGGTTCTCTCAATGCGCAGTTATGAAAATGCTAAAAAATGCTCGTTGATAAACCCCTACTATGTGAAAAAA
>VXZK01000034.1 GCA_009845545.1 Candidatus Poribacteria bacterium | reverse complement strand
AATTGGTAGAAGCATGATTTGCGGCTTGGCTCGTCGAAATCGTATGAATGCCACAGTCACCCGTCACCGTTGTTGGGGTCGTCTCAGGGGGTGTCGTGACAGGATTCTCCGTATTCGTCGTAGAGGTCTGGGTCGAACGTTGGCTGGATGTGCTATCCCCACCCGGCGCATTGCGAACAGCGCCCCATTGGGCATGCACATGACCCGCATAATAAGAATAACTCGCCCCTGCGTGATCCTCGGCGGCATCCCGCATCTCCGCGCGATCCACGTTCGTTATGCCATTTTTGCCGTTCATATTCATGGCTTCGACATCCAATGCCAACCCGAACTGATGGAGACTCCAGTATTTTATCTCTGATGCTGGTTCGCCTGAGTACACATGGTAGACATGGTGATGCGGGTTGCGATAACCCCCCGTCAAACGCAACTCTTTTTTACCTTTGTCGTTCTTCAGATCATCGTTGTCTAACTCCTCATAGGCAACTTTATCGCACGCCTGCCACCAATGGAGTATCTTGGTTTCCAGACTCTTGTTGATGAGGTAGTTATAATGTCCATTGTTGAACCTTTGCCCATCCTTATTGATCTCCGTGCGACCCGGAACACGCAGATCACCGTATTTCGCGTTGACATCTGCCGATCTATGTGTCTCGTGTAACCGGCGAACATCAACATATTCCTGACGCATCTGATCTTTTTCGTCTTGTTCAAAGACAACCTCGACCTCTACGGTCTTCTGATCCGAGCCGCCGCCACTGCCATACTCACCAATAAACTTCACTGTGAACTTGATCGGTTTCTCCGAGCGACCTCGCATCGGACGATGCCCCCCTGACGACGAATTATGTTCATCGCCTGTGCCGGTCGCTGTCAACTTGAAAGTTGTACCCGTCTGACCCACAGGGCCCGAAGTCTCTGTCTGCGTGGTAAACGTATAGCCGTGACTTCCAGTCACTTGCCACGTATAACCGGTCAGTGGATACACAGAAGACGGCTGACTTGAAACATACGCAACCGTCGCTGTGATTTTACACGTCGTCTCGGTATCTGTGATAAAGGTGTGCGGCGGGTTTGAGGCGGTATACTTTTGACCTTGACCAGCTTGCCATTTCGTGAATTCCAGTTGAGGTGCCGAGGGGGTCCCTGTAGAAGAAAATGTCAGCAATACACTAAAAACAGAAAAAATAACAAAGAAAAAGAGAATCAAAAAAATAGGTTGTCGAGCCATCGGATGAATGCCGTTCATAATAACCTCCAAATATGTAGAAAGTGTAGAAAGATTTTCCTACTTTTTAATACGCGCAAGAGCATCACGGGCGCGGGATCTATTACTGACAACAAACGTATCCCCCGGGGGGTCTTCAAGTGCAGCAATCGCTTCCAACCTCGGAAGAATGATGTAGTCCACAATGCTACCTAATTCTGAGCGATGCTGCGCCACAATAGGCACGACTACATCACGAATGATCGGGGCCATGAAAACATCCGCTGCATCTTCTGGGTTTAGACGTGCGATGACCGCAGGCACGGCGGCCGGCCCCATCGCCGCCAATGCTTCGCGAATCGGTCTGCCCGAAACAGGGGAATCGAGTTGATACATCAACAAGAGTGCTGCTGAGCGCGGATCGCGTTCTTCTGCTAAGAGGTCTAACGTCATCATGAGTTCTTCACCGTGATCGTGGGGATCATCAATAACCCACATCGGAGTCAACTCATCCATAAGTTCTAAGGCGCGATCTGATTGATGACCGCCCCATTCAAATGGGTTCTTCGCAATATAATCAAGCCGTTGCCATGCTGCGAGAACTTCAGGGTCCGTGATGCCATCAGGGATTTGCGCCGAAGATGGCGCAGCTGGGTTTTGGTGTGCCTCGTGAGCCCCCTCGTGCCAGGTGCCATCCTCGTGGACATGTCCACCCCGTTCCGTTTCTCCAATAGGTGCTTCTGTTTTCGGTTTCGGCATGGGTTCGACAGGCGTATAAATCTTGATCGGTTCTTCGGGGATATCTGTGCGTAGGAAGTAAACGCTCACAACACCACAGATGAGAAGAACCAAGATACCTATAAAAATGCGGTTGGATAACAGGTTTTTCAACATCTCTTATTCTCCTTTCGGTGAGGACATCACCAATCAGATGTCGGGATTAAGGCTTTGGTGCGGTATCTGCTCTGTATGGACAAGTAGGAGCCGGATACGGGCAAACTTGATCGCGGGGTGCCTCCGGACATTCCTGTGTGCGTGTAAACAAACAGACGATTATACCCGTCCCTATCAGCAGCAGAATCGGCAGTAAACGCTTGAGTCGTTTCCATACAGAGAAGATCAGTCCCATAACCTATTAAAACCCAAAAGGAAGATTGTTTTCAAGACATATTCAGGTCGCGCTGAACCGATCAAGAAAACAGGTGAGAAGACAATAGCAACCCTTCATGGAAGGGATCGTTGCTATTTGGGACAAAGTTTACAAAACCTGTCCGATAATGACGCACGGAAGATTCACACCTCTACCTCACTCAAATAGATACGTAAACTCCCCCGGGTATTTCGCCTCCAGCTGCCCTCGGAGTCTTTCCTTGCCTCGCCGCCATCGAGTTTTCACAGCATCCACGGATATCTTCAATGTTTTGGCGATCTCTTTCTGCGGCATCTCAGGATCCGCAAATTTCAATCGGAACACTTCACGTTCCGATTTCGGCAGCCGATCCACCATACTGTGGACGATGTCCAAATGTTCTTGCGCGATAACGAGATTGTCGGGTTGCTGATCCCTCGGTGCAGCGTAGGAGGTTCTCGTCTCCAGCACACCGTCATCAATCGGTTCATGTATTCCCGACTTGTATCTGTCTCTGAAATATTTCGCCAAGATTTCACCTCTGATCCTGTAGAGCCACCCTCTGAAGCTTTCAGGGTTCTGAAGTGCGCGGAGGTTAACCATTGCCTCAATCAACGTCTCTTGGACGAGGTCTTTTGCATCTTCATGGTTTCCTGTCTCATTCACGAAGAACCGGAAAAGTTTGTCTGTATATCGCTTGCAGAGGGTATCCCACGCACTTTTGTCACCGTTTTGATATGCCTCCACGAGGTCTCCATCACTCAACCTCCTACCAACTCCTAACCTGAGTCCCGTCTATAATAGCGGCACGTTAGCGTTTGGTTAAGAGTAGTGACAAAATTGGGCAAGAAGGTGACATTAATTTTGATTTTTTAGTGTTACTGAAAAAAAGGGTGTGTAAAGTTTTTGGCAGCAGGTATTTTGTATGAATATTGAAGAATATGTTGGAAAATGGTATCCTTTACTTAAGATAGTTTAGATAATTTTTTAGATAGGAGAGGATACCTATACCAGTCGCCAGTTAAGAGAGAGGAGAACCCAACTATTGCATTTTCTGGTCACTGGTCACTGGTAACAGGAACATTAAAAAACCTTCGACATTGCAGATTGGCGAGCCTGCAGTCATCGCGCACGAGACTGGGATTCCGACGATAGC
>VXZK01000204.1 GCA_009845545.1 Candidatus Poribacteria bacterium | reverse complement strand
CTGTATACTGAATTGTGGCGGTTTGAACTTTTTCCATTTGTGTCTCCTTACCTTCGATCTGTTAAAGATAAAGTTATTATACACGCTCACAGCGCGAATGTCAAGCCAATTTGACGCTTGACATTTTTCTAATTTTGTGATAAACATAAGGATAGGATTTGGTAGGTTATCTATTCATAAAATTGTAGTGAGGTGTTTTCTGATGAGATGTATCTTTGTGGGTATCGAATATGCTGGAAAATCAACGTTGGTTAACCTGTTGACCGATTATTATCGGCATCGTCAGTTACGGGTTCATGTGGACGATCATTTTACGATCCCGGATTCCACGCTGAGTGCGGAATCGCGAGCCGCGTACATAAACTTTCCCGATGACGTGAAGGAGCGAATGCAACGGATGCAACTCCAATATCACGTTGAGGTCATCAAAAACTATCCGAACACGATGATCGCCGGGTGGCACATTGAGGAACTGGTCTATTCGTCATTTTATGGCGATGATCCTGAAAGTCCGTACTACTCGAAATATCATATCAATGCGCAGCGCGGCTATGAAACGCAGGTTTTTGAAGCGCGATTGCCGGATGTCGTGATGATCCATGTGACGGCAAGTGATGCGGCGATCGAAGAACGGATGGCGACAGAGCCACACGAATACCAGATTATTAGGAAAACCGACATCCCAGAACTCAAACGTCTTTTTCAAGAAGAGATTGATAAATCCCTCTTTTCGCACAGTGGACGTAAGATTGTCTTAGACACAACAGACAAGACACCGACCGAATCGCTCGATGAGTTGCTACTGCTTTCCGAACCGCTCATTACGTTTGGTGAACTTGCTGTGCGTGCAATGGATGTGCCAGATACCGATTATCAGGTCCGTTATGAAAATGGAATTCGGAAGATGATAGTGGTGTAGAATTTGGCGAGGCACGGGGACCTCGCCAAACAAATAGCGGTTTTGAAGTTATCTGCTTAAGGGGTGTTCACGGTTGGCAATCGGGAAGGGGACGCGTTGTCCCGTGAGTTGGGATGCGTACGCGCCGAGAATCATCTCCAATGCAGCGACAGCGTCTTCGGCTGCGGAGATGGGTTTCCTGTCGTTCTCGGCAGCATCAATTAAATCGCGAATCGCGAGTTCATTACCGCTGGAGAAAGGCGTTTGATCTAAATCCATCGCTTCCCACGCTTGGTCTGGATTTGAAGGCACCAACACTGGATAGGGATAGACCATGAGTCTGTTCGCGACATCACCACGGAGCGAGAAAATGCCTTCGCTGCCAACGATTTCCATGCCGTATCTGCCGGAGCCAGCCTGATCCCTCCGAGACTGGAAGAAGCCAGAGACACCGTTCTTAAAAGCGAAGTAACTGTTAATACAATCGCCAGCGACGGGACCAACGGGTTCCGTCGGTTCGTGGTCACCGCCGGACGCAACCTCTTCACCGTTTGTGGTAACGTGTGACTGCATCCACGCGACATCACCAACAAAAAAGCGCATCATATTAAACGTGTGGGTACCGAGAACAATCATGTCCTCACCACCACCGCGATGATCCTGCTTACCGCTGGCATAAATGGCTTGAATGGCCCCGATTTTCCCATCGTTAAGCATCTGTCGGATGGCATGCGTTGCGGGGAGATAGACTGCTTGATGCGCCACAGCGACCTTTAATCCGCGTGCTTTTGCCGTCTCAACGATTCTATCACCATCCGCGAGTGTACTCGTCATCGGTTTCTCGGAATAGACATGGCAATCTGCTTCGAGACAGGCAGTTATCATGTCAAGATGTTCCACTGTCCAGCGCGGACAGACGCTCACGATGTCAAGATTCTCTTTTTCGAGCATCTCGCGATAATCGGCGTAACTGCGTAATGCCCCTGCTTCTGCGGCTGCCTTTTCTCGTCCTTCTTCGTTCGGATCAGAAACAGCGACGAATTCGACGTTTTCTATTGCCTTATATGGCGTATGCAGTCCGTGTCCGAAGTTACCAGCACCGGTATGCCCGATTGCCGCTGCACGGTACGTTTTTTGACTCATTTTTCCTCCATCTTTGCGTTGTAATTTAATATCCTTTCTGTTTATCAACGAGATTCACCAAGGTATCCCCTGCCATGTAGCCGTGTAGATTATCAATAAAGAGTTGCATGGCGCGTCTCCGAATGTGCTGCGAGGCACCTGCACTGTGTGAAGTTAGGATCACGTTCTGCTGTTCCCACAACAGACTCTCTGGCGGACACGGCTCTGTATAAGTTACATCTAACCCTGCTCCTGCTAATTTTCCACTCTGAAGTGCTGTTACCAGAGCGGTTTCATCAATGACCTTACCGCGACTAATATTCACCACATAACTATCATCTGGCATCTGATTGAACTGCGCATGCGACAGGAGTTTATGCGTTTCAGGGGTGCTCGGGCAACATACTACGAGGATGTGTGACTTCGCGAGAAACGCCATCAACCCATCTAAACCGAAGAGTTCTGAGACTGTATCCGGTTTATCAATCGGCTCTACATCAGCGGCGATAACCTCAAATTCAAAGGCGCGTGCGCGGGCAGCAATCGCCTTCCCGATACCACCAAGCCCAAGAATGCCCATCGTCATGCCTGCAAGTTCAATACACGGCACGCGCTCCCAATGCTTTGTCTTCATAAACTCTAATTGTGTAGGGATCTGGCGGGTGAGAGACAACAATAGGGCGAAAGCGTGTTCTGCTATCTGTGTGCCATACAAGCCTCGGCAATTGGTTAGCATCACATCACTATCTTTGAAAGCGGGGTACATAAAACCTTCAATGCCTGCATGGGGTTGATGTACCCAGCGTAACTCGGTCGCCTCCGGCATCGCGTCCTCGCCGATATGTCCGAATAGAATCTCAACATCGGCGATGTGATCCCGCAAAGGTTCACCGTGCGGCAGAAAGCGAACCTCAACGCCGGGTGGGACATCTAATAGCATCTCCTCAATTTCAGGGGCTTGCCGACTGCCGATTAAAATTTTCAGTTTATCCATGCGTCCCTCCAGTCCTACGGGCGACACTCATTTAACCGCTAATAGCATCTGCCTGCTTTGCCCACTGAAAGTCCAATTCGCTGATTCCGCCAGCATCGTGGGTCGTTAAGTCGATTGTCACACGGTTATAGACGTTAAACCATTCGGGGTGGTGGTTCAGCGATTCAGCGACTAAAGCGAGTTGTGTCATGAAACCGAATGCCGAGACGAAGTTATCAAATTGGAATTCTTTGTGAAGTTTACCATTTTCAATCGTCCAACCGTCAACCTGCGCGAGGTTTTCTTCGATTTGTGCATCTGTTAATTTTTTTGCTGCCATTAATTTTCTCCTTAAGGTATTGTCAGAATTGCAGAAGCATTGGTTGCTGTCGTAGCCGCCAAAACCTCTTTAACGCCAGTTTGATTAATCATTTCGGATGTGTTGCGCGTTCTATTTTCGCATCACAGAGGCATCAAACGTACCACAAACTTCCAGTTTG
>VXZK01000266.1 GCA_009845545.1 Candidatus Poribacteria bacterium | reverse complement strand
GCCTTTTACCGCCAAAGAAAAATGAATTCAGCATAATTTAAAGTTTACCAAAACCTTTTTTTATATGCAAATTAATTTTTTTCAGACATTCGGGAGTGGTAGATATCATAACATGTTACTGGTGGAACTTACGCAAAATCCCTTTCTTTGTTTGCAGAAAGAAATTGGAAAATTGGAAGATTCGGGGAGGCTTCTTGTCCTTAGCGTCCTACCACCCTTTCATTCCTCAATATCTGCGTTGTGCATTTTTGCTTGGAAGAAAAAAGAATGGCAACCCACGGAGGAGACAGAACCCAACGGCGATGGTGGCAAGTATGAAACTTACTTGTTCCAAGGCAGGGATTTTCAAAAAACTCGTGCTCGCAAGACTCGTGAAGGCTAACATTTTGGTGATGCCAGAAAGGGTACGACTGGTGCGTGAACGCGTGAGGGCGTGTGTCCATCCGCTTTCTGGGTATCCAAAAAACCGTTGCAAACTGTCCGTAATAAATCCTCGTGCCATAACAGCAATAGGCATCCATAACGGGAGGTGTCCTGTCGTCGTAAAATAAATCCAAAAGGTGTTTTCAATGATTCTATCCGCGACAGTGTCAAGAACTTCGCCGAGTTTTGATGTCTCGTTCTGTCTACGGGCAATATACCCATCAACGCCATCAAGTGCGAAAATAAGCGCAATAGTCACAATCAACCCGATATCCAATGTCCTATGCCTGCCAAATAGGACAATAACAGCAAAGGTTAACAACAGACGACAGAGGGTTATGGTATTTGCAATCATGTGTTGGGGTTACAGACCTCTCCTAGGGTTCTGTTGCCAGATATTTTGAATTCGATTGGATGTCCAGTGGATAGTGGATCTCCCACACCTTGACTCCTGCCTTCGTAAAGTTCTCTTGCGGATAGACAGGAACAAATGCCTCGCTGAGTTCACCTTCAAGAAAAACTTCTGGCGGTTGACTTTGTGTTAGCATGAGATGTGTCGCCCCGTGGGTTTTTAGGAATTCCAACGCGTCTCGTACATCGGTAGCATCGCGGATATGTGTGTTGTAGAGGTGGATCCAGTGCTGGATGTAGTGATCCTGATCAATAACGGTTTTGACTCCACCGAGGACATTCAGTTGACTGCCGAACCCCCATCTTGCAGTGACAACAACGGTGTGTGGCAGTTCCGTTTTCATCCACGCAAACGCTTTTGCAACCGGGGAATCTCCGGGCTTGGCTTGGCGCATCTCTGTTGCAGCGAAAACTGAGCGTTTCGCGTGTTCCCCAGCGGGTCTCCAATACATCACGGAAGCAACGATAACGACAGCAATACCAACTTTTATGACACGCAGCGGCAGCCTTTCCCTGAAGTTTGCACCGAGAAATTGAGCACTCTTGAGTCTTTCAGTTACAGACAACCCGACGCGGTGTATCAGCTCAGTGGTAAAGAACGCAATGGGAAGTCCGATAAAGAAGTCGTAGCGTTTCGCATCCCGGGAAAGCGATACCCATAGAAGAAACCAAACAGCCATCGCAATATAGACAAGTTCTTGTTTTGGTGCTTCGCGTTGTCGCCATGCAATGAAGATAAGCACAAGCGACATGCCTCCAAGCGATGCGAAAAAGAGGATGCTACCCCCAGACGCGCCTAAAAGGGTCTCAAGTCTCGCTTGAAAAAAGGTGGTGAGCATGAACAGAAATATAAACACTGCTAACACCGTGCCGCTGTTTTTCCATAGACGAATGCTGACACTCATGAATCCCAAACTGCCTAAGAAAAAGAGACTGCCGTATCGGAAGACCCAATATCTGTAATCCGGCACGTTGAGTTCTCCCACGGTTTGCATGAGTTGGTTTTGACTTAAGGGAACGGTAGTGATTACGAAAGTGTCAAATTGCATCAACACGTATCCGAGTGCCAGGGCAAAGCTCGCGAGTGTTAATCCCAGGGAGAGGTTTCTGGCGTGTGGGCGGAATGTGTTCACAAGCGATGATTTTGTGATAAGAACGTGCCGAAGGGCACGAATCCCTAATAGGACGAGTGGTGGCATCAGTACAAAGGCAAATAGGTGCGTTGTGAACCCCTCTCCACTCCGATAGGCGGGCGATGCCAGGTAAAGCGTCGGTACGAAGGTACATACCCAGAGCAGATATAACCGCAGCCGCTCTTCCTTTTCAGATGTGAGGAATCTCCAGAGTTCAACACAGAGAATAATGCTGAGGAAAACCCCGAAGCCTTCCCAACTGATACCCCCGAGAAAGACGGTAAAGCCACTGGCGAGCGTCCACAAAAGTCGGCTGCGCGGGCGTTGTGTTTGTAGGGAAGTGAGATAGGTTGTAACGGCAAGAATGCCGAGCATGAGACACCAACTGTCCCTATCACTGAATCCGGCGGCACTGCGTTCAACAATACCGGGGAGGGTTGCTAAAAGCACGCCAACGATGCTTGAAAAGAGCAACCCAAAGTTCCGATAAAGGAAGAAACAGAGGATACCCAATCCTAACAGAAAACAGACAACAGGCGCGAAGAGTGCTACCTGATAGAGTGAGACGTTGCGAAAGATGAGCGTTATTACTTTGTGCATGTAAGCAATAGCATAAGAATAGGCATTTAGCGTCTGCCCGAGGTCTCTGCCGAAGGGGAGCCAGCGGTGCATATCGCGTGCAGGCAGCCAACCGTTCTCAGACACGATTTGTGCTTGCCAATAGTAGAGATAGGGATCGTTTCCAGTAAATTGTCCCTCTGGAATATTGGGAACACCCTGAATGCGAATCCAGAAAGCAACTAACAAAATAACACACAAAAGTAACCAAGGGCTAAAACATAATATTTTTTGTAAAGTATTCATCAGGGATTTTATATCTCCGTTCTAAGTGCGTCAATAGGCGAAAGCCGCGCCGCCCGTATCGCCGGGTAGACCCCAAAACTAATGCCCATGAAAACCGAAAAGAAAACAGAAATCAGTATCCAATTTAAAGAGAGGACGACGGGCCACTCGGGGACAACTGGGACGATGCGGACAGCAAGGCGTGCCATACCGTGTGCTGCGAACCAGCCGCCCGCAATTCCGAGAAGTGTACCACAAAAACAGAGACAGATAGACTCCGTCAAAAATTGCCAGAAAATGTGAATCCGTCTCGCTCCAACAGATTTCCGTAAGCCTATCTCTCGCGTTTTCTCGCCGACAGAAACAAGACACATATTCATAATACCGATACCGCTGACAAATAGAGAAAAACCGGCAATGCTGCCCAGCGCAATTTTTATGACTTTTTCAATACGGGCAACTTGACTGTGCACCCCTGTCGGAATCCAATATCGGAAAAAGTTATCTTGGTTGCGGTGCCGCTTGAGAAGCACTGCGCGTGCCGAGGCGATAATCGGTGCCATATCTGCGTCGGGTTCGGTAAAAACTGTGAGACGCTCAATATAGTCGTTTCCCGTCAGACGTTCCTGATAAGTTGTTATGGGAATTGCCATCGCATTATCCAAAGACCAACCCCAGCGAAGAT
>VXZK01000041.1 GCA_009845545.1 Candidatus Poribacteria bacterium | reverse complement strand
CTATATAAGGGTATTTAGTTTTCAAAAAAAATAAAAGCAAATGCCGAATCGCAGTGATCTTCTGTAGGAGCGAGTGTTTTTGCTTGGAGGTTTCTTGTCGCTCGCGATCTTTTAACCCAAAAGGCTGAAACTAAATAGCTCTGTGTAATTTATGGAATGGAGCAACAATGTGCATATTTCCGTTGCTGATGCGCGAGAACTCGCGGAAACTTATTTGGAAAAATGTGGGATGCCCCCAACGGATGCCGCAGTTATCGCGGATATCCTACTGGAAGCCGAACTCCGCGGACGAAAAACACACGGCTTTATCCGGTTGACCGGAATTAAAAGTCGCTATGAACAAGGCAAGCGAACTGACATTCGGGTTGACAAAGAGGAAGGGCAGTGCGTCCGAATTGATGGTGGGAATCAACCCGGCTATCTCGTCGCGTATCGGGCAATGGAGATTGCTATTGAACGCGCAAAAGAGAACGGAGCAGGCATCATTGGCGTTTATAACACATCGCATTGTGGTATGGCAGGATACTATGTGGATATGGCGCGGAAAGCAGATGTTATCGGGCTGTTCTTTGCTGATTGTCTCCCCCGAATTACTCCCGAAGGTGGGACCGAAGCCATTTTAGGAACAAATCCAATCGCCGTCGGAATCCCATCCAATACAGTTCCAATCTTATTTGACATGTCTACCGCTGCGATTACCAACGGAGATCTCCTCGTTGCTATGCGCGAAGGTGGGACAATTGCTGAAGGCATCGCGTTTGATCCGGAGGGTGAACCAACAACAGATGCTGACGCGGCTTTGAAGGGGAGTGTCCGTCCGTTTGGTGGGCATAAAGGGTTTGGACTGGCACTCATAACGCAAATCCTTGCCGGTGCTTTAGTTAACGCCGCGACAATCCCGCCACCCGGCACAAACTACGGTTTACTCATGATTACAATAGATCCAACAAGTTTTGTACCTTTGACGCAATTCAAAACAGAGGTTGATAAACTCCTTGGACGTGTCAAGGAGAATCGAAGAGAAACGGGCATCACAGAAATTCTGATTCCCGGTGAGCGAGCTTATCGTCAACGCGCAGTACATCTTGCTGAGGGCATCTATTTAGACGACCCACTTTTGAGGCAACTCACTTAAAAATTATAGGCGTGATCTCTGCATCGCGCCGAAAGGAATTACTATGGAAACCACTTTTAAAGCAGGTATTATTGGGTGTGGCGGACGTGGACGCTCCCATGCCCGCGGATATCAGGCATCTCCAGATGTCGAAATCATCGCGTGTTCAGACCCTATCGAAAACGCGCGGAACGACTTCGCTGAACAGTTTGAAGTACCCAACACCTACGAAAATTATGAGGAGATGTTGGCTAAAGAATCGCTCGATTTTGTCAGCGTCTGCACGTGGATCGCACTCCACAGGGATATGGTTATCGCTGCTGCGAACAGCGGCATCAAAGCCATCCATTCTGAAAAACCGATGGCACCGACATGGGGCGATGCCAAGGCACTCTATCAGGCGTGTGTGGATAACGACGTGGTCATAACGTTTTGCCATCAACGTCGTTTCGGGGCGCAATTTATCAAGGCAAAACAACTGGCAAACGAAGGCGCAATCGGTGAACTTCGCCGTCTTGAAGGTTCGTGTCCAAATTTACTTGACTGGGGAACACATTGGTTTGATATGTTCCTTTTCTATAATAATGACGAACCTGTTGACTGGGTAATTGGTCAAATAGATGTAACTGAAGAGAAACTTGTCTTCGGGACGCAGGTTGAGACAAGTGGTCTATCTTGGTTCCGCTGGAAGAACGGCGTAGAGGGGTTGTTAACGACCGGTGGTGTCTCTTTACAAGGATTCGCAAATCGTCTCGTCGGCACTGAAGGGATTATTGATGTCGGTGGCGGTGCTCCGGTCCGCATGTTGCGTATAGGTTCTAACGAATGGGAAACCCCTGATTTAAACGACATCACGCCGAAAGGCGATGACACAGTTCTCTCTGTTCTTGATCTCGTTGATAGTGTTAAGACCGGACGTGAGCCGGAACTCAGCGGCCGCAAGGCACTTCAAGGGGCGGAACTCATTTTTGCAACGTATGAGTCGAGCCGACGACGTGCCAAGATTAATTTACCGCTCACAGTCGATGATTCCGCTTTGTTGACGATGATTGCTAATGGTGATATCGGTTAAGTCTTATTTCTACAAGCTACAGGCGCGGTCTACCACCGCGCCCTATAGCACTATCACATGCCTTGCGTTTTTCTGTAATTTTTATCAACCTAATTGAACTTTTTGCGTCTAATGAAAATTAAAGGGGATTGTCACACGCCTGTTCCCTAAGATCATAAAGTAAAAAATCGGAAGTAGTAAATAAATACGGCGAAGTTCTCGACACGCTCCCTTCAACCTCAACGCCAGAGGCGTATCCAGCGGGCAAAACGCACTTGCCAGATGCCGTTTGATGTGTTGAAACATGGAGGTGCCGACACCGGGATATGGTGCCGAACCTACCCGGAAAATTTGTGAATCAACGCGAAGCACCGAACCTTAGCAGCCTTTCGGACTCGCGAAAAGCAGGGAGAAACGAGTGCCAAAAATTAAAAATATGTACGGTGTTACTTACAAGCCGGTACACAAAAGTCGAAACCAACACAAGCACGGAAACGATCCATCCACTAAATCGCCAAGCCGTTCTATTTTGGTGAATTTTCTCGCTTTCAGCGACGCTTGCAAGCTGAAACTCACTATTATAAGTCAGATTTTCGTTTGTCTCGCAGTCTTGATGGTACCCGCTAATGTTTGGGCAGTACCCATTTTTTCGCTGTCCGCTGTTGATACCGATGGTAATGATTCTGTTTTCAACGGGAGCACCCAGAAACTACATATCACCATTGGATTAACTGGAACCGATGAAGACCCTCAGGGACCGTATATCTATACCCTCACAGTCAACGGTGCTAGTATTATTGGCACACCGGCGGAAAACCAGATAACTATAAATCAGACAAAAACTCACGATTGGGATGGAGGAAATCTTTCCGACGGGACATACATAATTCGGCTTGAAATTACAGAAATAGACGATCTTCTCTTTCACTTAGAGGCACCATTCTCGACCGAAGTGTCGGTGACGTTAGACAAAACTGCTCCAGAGATTTCGATTGGCACGGAGACAGCAGAATTCTCGCCAAACGGTGATCGAATCCTTGACAGGCTTGATGTCTTTTATGGTACGAACGAGGGATTGAAAGAAAGTAAGTTGGAATTCTTTCTAAAAACGGGTGAAAGCAAAACCCTATTTGGGCAATCTGTTAACCTTAACACAAGTGATGGAGGACACCTCTACGTCTGGGATGGTGGAGACAGGGGGTCCACAGTTTTTCCGGATGGACAGTATATATTAAAAATTCGAGCAGTTGACAAGGCTGGGAATACTGCTGAAAGGGAGACGATCCCTATCACTATTGATACGAAAGCACCTCTAATATCTCAAGTGGCTGCCAATGAGAATCTAACACTTGTTGATGGCGTTTTCATCAATGTTCCGATCCAACTGATTAAGGTGACAGCAGATGCTGCCGGAGGAACACCGCTTGATTTTGCGGCCAATCGAACTGAGCTTACAGTGAAGAAACGAAATGGCAGGACCATAGTGGGAGACCTCAGCTACGATGCAGCGGCATTGACACTATCTTTTGGCAATCGCTTGGACACAGGCTCCGAGAACGGAGAATATACCGCTTCAATCGTTGTCGCCGATAGAGCCGGAAACGCGACTGAAAAAACGATAAACTTCACCTTTGATAACGTCTCACCGAATTTAACAGAGGTCGCTACTTCAAACGGAAAATTGGCACCCGGTAGCGGGGTGAGCAAATCGATAAATTTTGTTGAAACGACACTTAGCGATAACCTTCAGGACGGGCTCAGTCTCTCTAACTCTACAATTCGGCTTACTGGACCCAATGGGGCCGTTTTGGGACGGCAAACACAGCCAGCTGCGAATAAAATTCGTTGGATCTTCTTATCGCCACTCTTGGCGAAGAATGGTCTTATGGATGGTGAATATACGATTGAGGTTGTTGCAATCGATAAGGCAGATAACCAAACAGGGACTTTACAAATACCTTTTCTTTATGATAACCTCGCACCGCTTGCCACCTTAGGTTTTGATGAAGAGGCGCCCTTTCCACTAAATCAAGATACAATATACCACGCACAACCGCTTTCACAGATTGTCGCTACCTTTAATGATGTTGGCGTTGGTGTTGATTTGGACGGAGACACACGTGTTGTTTTCGGAGCAACGGGCGCCGGTGGGCAGATCAATGCACTTCCGGGACGTAAGTTGTTGGACAAGGAACGCAACCTATTAACCTACATTTTAGAAACACCACTGGCAAACCGAGACGGAAGCCAAGATGGACGCTATGTCCTCAACGTTCAAGCCACAGACACTCTTGGCAATACAGAGACTTACAACTACCACTTTGTCTACGATACACAACTTCCCACACTGGTTTCTACCACGCCAGCGGCTAATGCAACCCTCTCAGAACTATCACAAGTTGAAGTGGTTCTTGATGAAACAACCAGTGGTATAGATTTCATTCAAAGCACCTTTCAACTGACTCGCGATGTCAATGGAACCCTTGTAGAAGTGCCTGTGAATATAACGAGTAACGGCACAGATAGAGCCACGCTGACACTCGCCGAGCCGATTGCCTTAGACGGTTCTGATGATGGCACCTACACAATCGAAATCACGCCAACTGACTTAGCCGGCAACCTTGGCACTACCGTCCGACGCGAGTTCTATCTCATTAGTCAAACCCAACCTGAGATTCGATTGACAATGCCCGAAACCACAACCGTCAATAATTTGACAACGGTTGTCGCCCAACTCAGTGGATACATCGGTGCCGGTATTGATCTTGATGCCTCAACACTGACTGTCAGAAACGCTCAAGGCAGTCTTATCACATCCACTGAACTTGAACACGATGAAGTAAATAACCTGCTAACTTGGAACATAGAAGCACCGATGCCTCGTGACGGTAGTGCCGATGGCGAATATACCGTAACTGCAACGTTTGTTGATTTTACAGGACGACGCTTAACACAACAATTCCAACTTCTTTTAGACACACAATTTCCGCTAATTGAGAGCGTACAGGTTGCAACTGAATCCCAACCAGAACTCTCCATTTCCACAGATACTACGATAACCGTTGCCGAAGGTTTTTCACAGATTATCGTAACCTTTGAGGAGACACAAGAAGCGGCTATTAGCGGTATTGACTTTATCAATACAGGCATTACACTCACCAATCCGGCGGGTGAAAACATTGTTGTTAACCGCACTGATAATGGACAAAGCAACTTAACACTTGATTTCCAAGGCGTGACGCTGCTCGGTGAATATGTGCTTTCCATTATACCGCAAGACCTCGCCGGTAACCAAAGTACTGCTCCATTTGTCTACCGGCTACGGATCGATGTACCTTTGCCTACAGTTAGCTCGGTACGCATTAATGGTAAACTCGGCACCATCGTTTATGCTAACGGCGACACCACGAACATAGTCGCTACTTTCGCAGATTTGAGTGGTGCTGGCTTGGACTTCGATGATGGCGGTTCAACGATCACCGTCACTACTGAGTCAGGGCTGCCCGCACCCGGTATTACGACCTCCAATGAAGAAACAAACCAGCTGACGTGGGCCCCCATAGTCCTCCCTATTGATGGCAGTGCTGATGGTCGATACACCGTCATCGTCACACCGAAAGACAAACTTGGGAGACAAGGCGATGTTGTCTATCGCCAGTTCATTTACGATACACAAGAACCACGTATCACTGCTGCTACGCCGGTGTCATTGAATCAGCCCGCCACCTATATCAACTCTCTCACACAACTTCAGTTTACCGTTGAAGATGTGGGACCTGCTGGTTTAGAATTGGCAGAGCAGACGATAGAGCTCCTTGACCCCCAGGAGGCAACCGTCAATGCCACGTTCACGTTTGATGAGATAAACAGTCATCTGTATCTCACCCTTGATGCCCCGCTTGCGCAAGATGGTAGCGTAGATGGCACATACACAATAAAAGTATCTCTCATTGACCAAGCAGGAAATATTTCAGATTCAGAGCAAACCTTCGTTTATGATTCTCAAGTCCCTCAATTAGCCTCGGTCTCGATAAACACTGAGTCGTCAACGGAACTTGTGCCACAAGAAATCATCGAGATTTCGGAATCTATGAGTAGCATTACGCTCCAATTTGCGGAAGCCACACGGGTTGATTTTACCAACACTGTGGTCAACTTAGTCGGTCCCGATAGTCAAGCAATTTCGCTCAATATTTCGGCTGACGGGCTTACGCAACTCACCGCACGTTTTGTTGAACTTACACAAGTTGGATTGTACACGCTCTCTGTCACACCACAAGACATAGCAGGCAATTTTACCCAAGGGGCTATCCAATACTCATTTCGGCTTGATTTTGTCTTACCAAGTGTGAGTACTGTTGAATTAGGTGGACAGATTGGGGACGATGTGTTTCTCAATGGTAGTGACTCTACGATAGTTGCCACTTTGGTGGATGCAACTGGCACCGGACTTGATTTCGGTGAAGGCGGTTCAAGCATCGTTGTGACAAGTCCTACAGGAGCAGTTATTTCAAGTCAGACCCGCGCAAATGGCACGAACCAATTGATATGGGAACCTATATCACTCCCAACGGATGGTAGTGCCGATGGTCAATACACTGTGGCGATCACACCCATTGATAAAGCAGGACGACAAGGCAAGATCGTTTATCGGCAGTTCATTTATGATACAGAAAGCCCGCGTATCACTGCATCCTCTCCCATCGTGCTGAGTCAACCTGTGTCTTATATCCCTGGAGGCTTGAACCAATTTTCGTTTACTGTTGAAGATGCCGGACCGGCGGATCTGCTTTTGGAGGCGCAAACGATCGAGTTGATAGATAGTTCTGGAAATGCCGTCCCCGCAACGTTGACTTATGACGAGTTAACAAACCAGCTTTATTTGACCCTGCCATCCCCGTTC
Organism: Candidatus Poribacteria bacterium; assembly: GCA_009845545.1. Taxonomy (GTDB): domain Bacteria; phylum Poribacteria; class WGA-4E; order WGA-4E; family WGA-3G; genus WGA-3G. The sequence continues at coordinate 13,446 of VXZK01000041.1, read as the reverse complement.
GCTCGGGATGGAAGTGTCGATGGTGCGTATACAGTAAAGCTATCCATCATTGACAGAGCTGGTAATACCTTGGATTTAGAGCATCTCTTGATTTATGATTCTCAAGTGCCTCAACTCTCCTCAGTCATGGTAAATACTGAGTCGCCGGTCGAACTTTTACCACAAGAGGTTACCGAGATTTTGGAGCCTGTCAGTCGTATTACACTTCAATTTGAAGAAGCAACGAGAGTGGATTTTACAAATACCGGGATTACGCTCCTGAATACTGATGCCATTGATGCATCTGGTGAACTTACGACGGTAGAAATTCCACTGACATTGGAAGATGACGGTACATCTCAGATGACCGTTAGTTTCCCCGAATTAAACCAAATTGGCACGTATACCCTCTCTGTCACACCACAAGATATAGTCGGGAATGTTGTAACGGGGGCTCTTAATTACACCTTCATTCTGGACATACCGTTGCCGAGTGTCAGTTCTATTATTATAGGCGACACTGAAACAGGGACTGGCGGCGACATTGTTTATGTCAACGCAAGCAACATGATCATCGGAGCGGAACTTCTTGACCCAACAGAGACAGGGTTATCCTTTCGTAGTGACGGGTCGGATATTAGGGTGACGACCCTTGACGGGACAGTCGTCCCCGGGGCAATAGGTTCTAATGGGGAAAATCTACTTCTTTGGCAACCCAGAACGCTCACGACGGATGGCACTACGGATGGACGATACCGCGTATATGTTTTCCCTGTTGATAAAGCCGGCCGTCAGGGCAGCACCGCTTATCGTGAATTCATTTATGATACGCAAGAACCAGAGATAACACAGGCTGGTCCGATCGATTTAACTCAACCCGTCTCCTATATCAGTCAAAGTCTAACGCAGTTCTACTTCACTGTTACAGATGTCGGGCCTGCAGAACTTGAGCTATCGGATCAGAAAGCCAGCCTACGCGATGCAAGTGGCAATTTAGTCCCTGCGCAGCTGACTAACGATACCAATAGCCAACTCTTTCTCACGCTTGACCAACCCCTACCGCTTGATGGTAGTATGGATGGCGAGTACACCATTGCCGTTGAATTGATAGATAAAGCCGGGAATGGCTTCACTGTTGAACACCGGATTGTCTATGATACCCAAGCACCAACGCTTGTTAGCACACTCCCTGCTGATGGGTCATTCCTCACCGAGGATGTCACACAGATACAGGTGACACTCAATGATGAGGGCGACAGCGGAATCGACTGGACAACCACCATGGTGACATTGGTTAACCCGAGCAGGCAGCAAATATCAGGTGAACTTGTCAGTAACGGCACAACAACACTAACGCTTAGCACAAATCAGCTCGTTGAGGATGGACGATACATCATCCAAGTTCGCGCGGTTGACCGGGCGGGGAACGGAAACGGCACCCTCTTTGAGCGGAGTTTCCTGTTGTCAAGACGTTTGCCTGCAATCGTTTCAACGGAACCCCTTACAGCACCAGTAGACGAGGCGTTCACAAATGAAGAAATTGAACGGATAGAAGTGGAACTCGAAACAGATGATGAAAATCATCTATCAACGCTTCGTCTCTTAAATCCAGGGGATCAAGTTGTTGCTGGCCAACAACAGCGTGTATCTGGCAAGTTAATCTATAATCTGGTTCGACCCCTCGCAACTGACGGTTCCGAGGACGGTCGCTATACGATTGAGTTTACACCAATCAGTGCTTCCGGGCGCAACGGTGAAACGCAACGATTGACGTTCATGTATGACACACAGGCACCAGAAATTGAGAGCGATGATGTGATTAATCTTGTCGTTTCACAACCTGGCGTTAATAATTCGCTGATAGAGATTCGCGTCAACCTCACCGATGAGACGTCCGGTATTGATTGGGAAAATCTCGACGAAGAGTGGCTAACTTTTGAACGATTATCGCCAAATGCAGCCGAAATCTCAGGACGAGTTGGCGACGATGGACAAGGGAACCTCACTTTCCGCCTCGCAGTTCCACTCGCAGACAACGGCTCTGCTGATGGTGAGTACCGAATTACCCTTACTCCCAAAGACCGAGCAGGAAACGACGATGAACCCTATGAAAAGGTTTTCATCTACGATACCAGCCCGCCAATGATTGATACCGGGGCACTGCTTATCAACGATGCACCGCTGCTTACTGACATCAATGCAAACGATTATCCGACCGCAGTCTCTACAACGGGGGGTGTGGTGATACAAGCAAATATCTTTGACACAGGTTTGGGAGTCAATCTCGCACAGTCAAAAATTATTGTGAGACGTCCGGATGGATCGGAAGTTTCTGGTAACACGCAGCAAAACGGGGTGGACACCATCATCTTCAAATCCGATGGGTTAGCACTTCAAGGAAGTTATCAGGTTACAGTTATGAGCGTTGGAAACGACTCCGAACTTCTCGGATTCGCCCCAACCGATTCCATTACAACGGAATTCCTCTACGAGACAGATGAACCTACCGCTGCTTTAACCAGTGATGGCGGCGAAACTGAACTCACTGATGAGCCACTACCGTTAGAAGGCACAGCCTCTGACCCCGCAGGCACACAGCGAATCGGTGAAGGTGAAATTCCAGTGCCAGCGTCTGGTGTCTGGCTCGTCGAAATTGTAGGCACCGGTCCCGACGACCAGCCGATTGACCCAGTCCCTGTTGTTGATGACAGCAATGCACAAGAAGAACCCTGGAGTCGTTGGTCAATTGACTTCTTGCCAACGCGTTCCGGTGAATACGACTTAGATGTCCGTGTCACTGATAATGCCGGAAATTACGCCGTTTATGACATCGGAAAGTACACGATGTCGGTGTCCCTCACCTTCCGCGGCTCAACATTTGGGTGGCCAAATCCGCTCCGCCTTTCACAACGAGATGTCGCTTTCTTCTCCTTTGATGTCAATGTACCACTCGGGGAGACGATCGAACTTACTTTGAGCATCTATGATTGGAGTGGAGACATGGTGCTATCACAAACCTATCCCGACGTTGTTTCCGGACAGCGTAACGATCAATTGGTTAAATGGAACTTGGAGAACCAAGCAGGCACGCCTGTCGCCAGAGGACTCTACATCTTCCGTTTAGAAGCCGTTAATGCAGCAGGAAATCGTGCGAACACTGTGGGTAAGGTACTTGTCGTTGACTAAGCACACCGTGTTGTCCGAATTATGCCGATATCAGAAATCTACGATTTTAAGTAGAGATCCAGAAAGTTAGGATAAGGAGAACTTATGATGCTGAAAAGGGGAGCCGTTCTAATCGTAATGGCACTTCTCATAATAACCGCACCTGCCCCGAGTACACACGCAGTTGATATCCACGATGGCGCAGGGACAACTGGGGCCGCTTTCTTGAAAATTGAAGGCGGCAGTCGACCCGCCGGATTAGGCGGGGCATTCGCTGGACTTGCCAACGATATCAATACCATCTTTTGGAATCCAGCCGGACTAACCGCCGTTCACGACCGCGAACTGACTGCCATGCAACACTTCTCGTTCGCTGACATTAACAACCAAACCATCGGGTATGCACAACGCATAGAACGGCTCGTCTGGGGCGCAAGTTTCCTCGGAAGTTTCACAGAAATTGAACGCCGACAGGGACCAACAGAAGACCCGGATAGTACCGTAACGGTTGGGGGGTTTGCTACAGGTTTATCTCTCGCTTATCCACTCGGTGAGGCAATATCAGTCGGTGGTACAGCGAAAATAATTTCAGAGCAGCTGGATATTCAAAACGCCTTCGGTGTCGCAGCGGATGTCGGATTAGTCGCGCGCTTGCTTGACAATCGTCTCGGGATCGGCGTTGCTGTCCAAAATGCGGGGGTCTTAGACGGTGGGGAAAACTTGCCCATGGCACTCCGGGCAGGACTCGCTTACAGAACGTGGAAAGAAGCAGCCGCAGAGGCTGAAAAACCGATGTCTGTGCAGGAGGTATGGGCATTCGTCGCAGACGCACACCTCCCGCTTCTTGATGCAAATCCGAGTTTCCATGTCGGCGTAGAACGGTGGTTTTACGAGAGTATCGCGGCACGCATCGGATATCGAATCGGTTTCAACGAGAACCCAAGCGATGGATTATCACTCGGTATCGGCGTACGACGCAGCGGCGAAGACATGTTAGCAAATATCGACTTCCAGTTCGATTACGCTTTCATACCAGATGCTTATGTCGGCAACGCACATCGCGTCTCTTTCATCACGCGCTTCTAAGAATTATCAGTTATCAGTACTCAGTTTTGACCAACAACTCGCGCCTTAGTAAAAGTATCTGTAGACGAGTTGTTGGTCAAAGTTAAGAGGTTTTGGGATTATCCCAACCCTCTTTCTGAAAACTGAAAGATTTTTCGCAGAAAAATCGTACTGACAACTGATAACTGCTACACACTCGCCTCAAGCATGCGTTCAATTGGCGTGCGGGCTTTGTCTATAGTCTCAGGACTCAGCGTAATCTCATATTCATCAAGGTTCTCATCCCGATCAATCGCCTCTAAGATGTTCGCTATTTTGCCCAAATTCACTTGTGCCATGTGTGAACATCGAACCGAACACGCCGTCCAGAATTGAACTTCTGGAAATTCCTGCGCAAGATTAGAAGTTAACTCACATTCCGAAGCAACAAAGGCACGTTCGAGTCGGTTCGCCGCAACACGTTCCGCTATATCCTTCATAATCTGACTGGTACTGCCGTAAAAATCTGCTTCCTTCAAGACATCCGGACGGCATTCCCAATGCGCATACAACTTACGGTCGGAATGTCCTTTCGGGATTTCAAAGGATTCGCGGATGCCCAGAAGATCGTCAAGTGTGAATTTTTCGTGGACTTCGCAAACTGCACCGCGTGCCGTGTTGTCTTTGCCCGGATAGACAACATTTTTCTCGTCTTTCAGTTCTTCCTCCAAATTTTGTGCAAAGAAGATATCCGGAACAAAAATCAGTGTATCCCCCGGCATAGATTTGGCAATGTGTGCCGCATTTGCTGACGTACAACAAATATCCGATTCGGCTTTCGCGTCCGCATAACTATTAATATAGATCATTACCGGCGCACCCGGATAGAGGGATTTCAGTTCCCTCACATCTTCAGCACCGAAGTTATCGGCGAGCGAGCACCCCGCTGTTTTATCAGCAACCAACACCGTTTTGCTCGGATTCAAAATTTTTGCTGTCTCCGCCATAAACGGTACACCGTTAAAAATTAGATACGGAGCTTCTGTTTTCGCGGCGTACATGCTCAAGCCGAGTGAATCACCCTGCTCCTCTTTTTCAGATAACCCGAAAACGAGCGGCTCCATATAGTTATGACCAAGCATCACAACGTTATGTTTCTGCTTCAATGTCCGTATCTTATGGACAGTCTTCGCATGAGCCTCTATGTCAAGAAACGTTAAACTCGGGTGATGGCGCTTGTACAACTCCTGCTTAACATCTTCAACACTGAGATCCGTTGTACAGTCTGGTACGTCTGTCGCGGGGGAAGTTTCTCCCTTAGAATGCATGACAGTCATCTTTTTCGCACGCTCCAAGTCGATCGCTAATAAAAAGGTCTGCTTCTCTACAAACTCATGAAAAATTTGTGAGGCTTGCCTAACTTAGAAGGACAGAAACGACAAACTACAGACGCAATCAGCGAAACTTTTTTATTCATTCCTATTAGGATACACTTAAGATATTTCTTTTGTCAAGTCTTAATATACGGAAATGCCATACAAATGCGAAATCTATGTCAAATTTCTTGTGTAAAAAGAAAAATTTGTGCTGCGACACTTATTTTATCCCTAATTTGTGGCTGGACACCGACTGCAGAGAGTATTTCGGTTAAACTGAGAGGGAAGATCGCCTTGGCTGGAATTCTTTCAGGTCTCGCTTATGCGACACACGTGCTTGTTAAACGCGACAGGCAGGCAACGGAGAAATTGGAATTTCGCCTCGGCCCGCCTGATCGCGTTGTTCAATTTGAACGTGGATTTGACTTGTGGCATATCAACTATTATAGAGAGCAGTGCTATCTGTTTCGGAACAATCGGTTTGTCAAAATTGTTCCTTGCAGCAACCTGCAATCTCAATATCCAAGGTATGCATATCAAACACACATTCACCTTAGAATCCACACGCGCAAAGCCATGCCACCTTTTCTTATTGATACGCCCGTTTTAGTGCTCCCCAAGTGGTTGCCGCCTTATCCTTTGCATCCACCGCAAGCCCCTCGACTTGTATCTTCCGATCCTTATCGGTTGGGAGACGAAGGTCTGCTTCGGTCGCTTTTAAGTTGGTCGTCACGAAGATCGCGTCTAACATGGTGGCATCTTCACGCACGCCGATACGAAGGACCGTCTCACCCGCTTCCTTGAACTTCCATTCCCGTTCAAATGTGCCACCGTCTAACCAATGATTGATGCGGTCCCAGTGCCAAGCTGCGCCTTGGGCGACACCCCAGCGGAACTCAGTGTTCTGAGTCACTTGCGCATCTTCGTCCGGGTCGGCAGGTTGCCAAGTCACCCAAAATGAATCGCTATTCCCATCCCAAGCAATGACATGTCCCCACAACGCGTAGGTGTCCGGTTGAGGAATATTGATAACCATTTCAGCGTAACCCTTACCACCGCCACCTGTGGCGGCGGCACCTTCCATCCAGATGAATTTGCCATCAGAGGCATTTTTATCATCGGCAATGATCATCGGTTCTACAATCTCGTTTGCTAATTCGGCTTCAAGTGCAATTTCAACTTCAGCATGAAGTCCTATGATACCACATAAAGGGAGTGTTAGTATAATTAGGGTCAATAGTATTCCGTGTTTCACCAAATTCCTCCTTTCTATTTTCTGTGAAACTCGCGGGCGATTCAGAAAACCGCCCACAGTCAGGTTAAGTCAATTACTATCGTTCTGCTTTCAGTTTGCCCCACGTTGTCGCGAGTTTATCTTGCGGTTCAACGGGCGTTAAAGAATCTTCTGGAATCGGATCGCGAGGATTCACTTCCGCTTCGTCCTCGGAAAGGTTGTCAGTGATATAGATAACATCCAACATACAAGCATCTTCCCGGACTGCGATGCGGAGCGTGGTTTCTCCAACTTCCGCTATTTCCCATTCCCGTTCAAATGTACCGCCATCTAACCAATGATTGATACGGTCCCAGTGCCATTCATTGCCTTGGGCGACACCCCAGCGGAACTCGGTGTTCTGGGTCTCTTGCGCGTTTTCATCAGGATCGGCAGGTTGCCAAGTTACCCAGAATGAATCGCTGTTGCCATCCCATGCAAGGACTTTTCCCCACAAGGCGTAGGTGCCGGGTTCTGAAATATGGAGCTTATATTCTGCCCAACCTTCACCACCGCCACCCGTCGCGGGTTCACCTTCCATCCATATAAATTGCCCCCCGGAAGCCGCATCATCATCGGCAACTATCATTGGTGCTTCAATCGTATCCGCCGCTTCTGCTTCAATGGCGCGTTCATAACCATAACTTATGCCAACTGTGAGTAATAAACCGAAGGTGAAAAGTGTACCAAATACCAATGTCTTGAAACGCATAAAGATATCTCCTTTTTCTTAGTAAAGTTTTTGCCCTTTAGAATGCCTTGGACATACTTATTAACTACCATTCTACGGGGCTCGAATTTTGCCCCACTGCTGAATCTGTAAGGCCGATGGCACTACCGGAAGTGCATCCGAACGACTGTTAGACCATTTCGGTTGCGCAGCCCAAGCACCGTTGTTAATCAATTCATGGCGTTCGCTGCCATCGGCACGCATGACGTGGATAACCCATCTACCATCTTTCTCAAATTGAAAAGCAATGGTATCACCATCCGGTGCCCATGCTGGCACTGCTTCATCTGTAGGTGTATCAGTGAGAGCTTTTTTGTTTCCACCATCAACTGCATCCATAATGTACAGGTCAAAGTCAGCAAGTGCTGCCTCAACGTGCATTGAAGCGTATACAATCCGACTCCCATCGGGCGACCAAGCCGGGTAGGTGTCCATCAGCGGTTGATCCGTCAACCGTTGTTCGACTCTGTTATTTACATTAATGACGTATATATCCCAATTGAGATCCCGCTTTGAATGGAAAACAAGCGTGTTTCCATCAGGCGACCAAGCAGGTGCCTCATCTTGAAATGAGTTTTCGGTGAGGTGTTCCACCTCGCCATTATTGAGATGAAGCAGATAGATGTCGAAATGCCCCCCTCGGTTTGACGTAAAGGCGAGGCGCGTACCGTCAGGTGACCAAGCCGGTGCCTTATCTGTCGCAAGGTGATGTGTTTGGCGTTGCTGATGGGTACCATCAGCCTGCATCACATAAATCTCGTGATTCCCATCTCGACGTGAAAAAAAAGCGATCTGAGTGCCGTCAGGTGACCACGTCGGATAATAATCCGCTGCAGGGTTGCGCGTGAGATTTACAGGCCGTTTCCCAGTCGTATCTGTCAGGTAGATTTCCCAATCGCCGCTCACGTCCGACGCAAATGCAATAGGCACTGGTGGATGAGGTTGACACAAAGCACTACCAACGGCAAAGGAAAACATTAAATAAAAACTACTTTGACATACTAACAGAATTCGCATTTTTTGTCTATATTTTTTAAAGTTTTCAGTTTTCAGAATCTTCCGTCGCGCACTTCAAAATGCGTCGGTTTACGAAGCGTTGGACCACCTATCTGAACCCACTCTGCCACCCATTCGATCATCTGTCCTAAAGAGACGCGTGGATACCCAAACAGTTGATGACATTGAGCAGCGTTGCTCAGCAGTGCTTTTAATGCCTCTTTATCCTCAAAGCGCGGCACCTTATTGAAAAGCCTGCCGAAACACGACGCAAGATATCGGACAGAAACGGTTTCCGGTCCCGTCACATTCAGAACCAGTGGTGGACTTTGGCAGTGTGCGAAAGCACGCAGTGCTACAGCGTTCGCATCACCTTGCCATATTACATTCACGTTGCCCATCTTAAGGGAAATCACTTCTTCGGCATAAACTTTTTCAGCAATGTCCAACAATATCCCGTAACGGAGGTCGATCGCGTAGTTGAGCCGCAGGATCGCCATCAGCGTACCCAACTGTAATGAAAAATAGGAACATATCCGTTCACGACTCAAACACGATTGGGCATATTCACCCACCGGTGCAACCGGTGAACTTTCAGTCGCGCCACCGTCGGAAACCGGAGTCAGTGGATAGACATTCCCCGTTGAAAACACAACCAACCGAGAAGCACGAAACTTTTCTGCTACGCGTCCGGGCATATAACCGTTCAGCGCCCAAGTCAGATTCTCATTATCAGTAGAACCGAACTTCCTACCCGCCATCAAAATGACATTTTCGGCATCAGGTAGGTTTTGCAAGCAGTCTTCCGAGAGGAGATCCGCAACGATTGTTTCAATACCGGTTTCGTGCAAGGTCTCACGCACACCAGGTGTCGAAAAACGGGAGACACCTACCACTTTTTTAGCGATACCTGCACTATCAATCGCGCGTTTCGCCTGTTTGGCGAGTGTCGGACCCATCTTCCCACCAACACCGAGGATAAGGATATCCCCTTCCAACGCAGCAATTCCCTCAACAACCTCTGCCGACGGTTCGGATAGATATGATTCTAATTGGATTTCTGTTTGTATCAAGGTGTTACACAAACCTGACAACGATTGGAACCTTTCATCGTCTTCTCTAAAACAGGCATGTTTAAGGGCAGATTCTGAAACCTGTCCTCAATGAGTTATCGGGTCAACTTGATATTCACCCAAGATGTAGCGAGTTTACCTTCTGGTTCTACCGGTGTCAGGAACGACGCAGCATCTTGGTTCATGCTCGCTTTAATTTCGTCTGCGGAGAGCGCACGGTTCCAAAGCCGAACCTCGTCAACGCTCCCCGTCCACGCCTCACCGCCCCAAGTGCCGATAGTCACTGCACTCGTATTTTGGGCAGGCGCAACCGGATTGCCCGATTCTTCGGAGTGCGTTTCCGCACCGTCTAAGTAAATCACCACTAAGCCATTATTATCGTCGGTATGGGTGTAGGCGAGATAATACCACTTACCTGTCTCCAGTTCTGTTTCGTTATCGTTGATGTCTTTGAATCCGCTTGCATTACCCATCACTTCACCTTCAAAACCGTTTGCGGAAAAGTCTTTCGTTGTGCTACCAGACCCTTCATCAAGCGGCATGTATAAGACAAGCCCGTCCATTAGGTCGGCGTAGGAAAATGCAACACATACAAGTAAACAAAGTGTGATTATTGAAAAGATTTTCATGTCGTCTCCTTTGTCGAAAAGTCAAAACAGTCTAACATTACGTAAAGAGCAGAAAAGAATGACTATCCCTATCCACTTCAACCATATCGTAGCAAATTTTCGTTTTTGTTTCAACCACGAAATGTCATCAGGTACGGTATTTCGTTTGAGGATCGTTTTTAACGGAGAATTGAATAGCCTAATATTCGGACAATTAATACTTGCACCTCTCTAAGAATTAGTGTATACTAAACAGGATATAACCTTAAAGGAAAACGAAATATGCACCCAACACATATCAAAACCGACATCCAACGCGCGCTTAACAACTTCACGGACGGTGAACTCTACGAAAACGCTACGCACCTCCTCAACGTGTTAGGCTACGAGAGCCAGCGAACTCTTAGCCGAGATACCAACACAACCGAGGCATTCCTCGAAGACTTTGACAGGCATAGGCGGATGAACCGAGATAAGGCACTGCTCCACGAATGGAATACCGCCGACTTCCTTTTTCAACTCACCGCTGACGAAATTACACAGCATACACAAGAAACAATTGTCTTTCATGAAGACGAGGGCGTTGATGATACGATCTATTACTCTTATCTATTCCTCGCCATCAGACTCAAGGGAGATGTTTATTCCCGCACCGCACTTGCCAATATCGCCCGCGAAATTAATAAATGCTATGCTATGCCAGCACTCCTGATTTTCCAGCACGGGCACGCGCTCACATTCGCGATTATCAACCGCAGACCCAGCCAACGCAATCAAGATCGTGATGTCCTCGAAAAAGTGACACTCATCAAAGATATTGACGTTGTGAATCCGCACCGCGCACACTTTGACATCTTGGCAGAGTTATCGCTCGATGTGCTTTATCACCGGTATGAGTTTAGCAACTTCTTGGAGCTTCACCACGCATGGCAGCAGACGTTGGATACCTCCGAACTCAACAGGCGTTTCTTCAAAGAGATAGCAGATTGGTATTTCTGGGCATCCGAAAAAGTGACGTTTCCATCGGATGCGGGTGAAAAGGAAACCGTCCGAAATGCAACTTGCATTATCCGTTTGATTACGCGGCTCATCTTCGTCTGGTTTCTCAAAGAAAAAGACCTTGTGCCGAATGTCCTTTTTGACGCAGATGAGATTGCGGAGCTGCTCACAAATGTAGAGGCGGATGAAAGCACGTACTACAAGGCGATCCTTCAAAATCTATTTTTCGCAACGTTGAATCAGGAGATGAACACACCTGAGAAACCGAACACCCGCAAGTTCCGCGGCGATGGCAGACAGCACTATAACATTACATCGCTGTTTCGGTATAAACGGTATTTCAGAGATCCGGACGCGGCACTTCGTTTGTTTGAGAGTATCCCGTTCCTCAACGGCGGGCTGTTTGAATGCCTTGATAAGCCTGCCCCTGAAGGCGCGAAAACAATCCTGCGCGTGGATGGTTTTTCTGACAGAGACGACAACCCGCTCTCTGTTCCAAATGAACTCTTCTTCTCCGAACCGCAAGCGGTAAATCTCAACGCCGTTTATGACACGAAAAACAGTCGATATACCGTGCGCGGCTTAATCCACATCCTCAACCGGTATAAGTTCACGATTGCAGAGAACACACCGATAGAGCAAGAAGTCGCCCTGGATCCCGAGTTACTCGGTCAAGTCTTTGAAAACCTCCTTGCGGCGCACAACCCTGAAACCGGCACAACTGCCCGTAAACAGACCGGCTCCTTCTACACCCCACGCGAAGTCGTCAACTACATGGTAGATGAATCCCTCATCGCCTATCTCAAAAACACGGTTCGTAGTAGGGCAATTTATTGCCCGTCAGAAACCAAACTCCGCCACCTCCTCGCCTACAACGACGAACCCCACCAATTCACCGATACTGAAACCGAACACCTCATCACTGCCATTGACACACTCAAAATCCTCGATCCCGCGTGTGGTTCCGGTGCCTTCCCGATGGGTATCCTGCATAAACTTGTCTTCTTGCTCAGCAAACTTGATCCGCGCAACGCACAGTGGCAACAACGCCAAATTGACCGCGTCCAAGGTGCCATCACCGCATCAGAGAAGATTGACGATAGCACCTTCCGCGAAAGTGCCATCAAGGAATTGGAACGAGAGATTGAGAGTATCAATGAGGCATTTGAACGTAACGCACTCGACTACGGCAGAAAACTCTATCTCATAGAGAACTGCATCTACGGTGTGGACATCCAACCGATTGCCACACAGATCGCCAAACTCCGGTTCTTTATCTCACTCATTGTGGAACAGAAAATAGACGATACCCGCGAAAATCGGGGGGTGCGTCCACTGCCGAACCTTGAGACGAAGTTCGTCGCTGCAAACACACTGATAGGTGTGGAGAAACCCGCACAGATGTCGCTTCGCAATCCGGAGGTAGATACGAAGGAGCAGGCGTTAGCAGAGGTACGTCGTAGACACTTCACTGCACGTACACCGCGCACCAAAGAACGGTACCGTAAACAGGATGCTGACCTCCGCGCCGAGATTAGCGCGATGCTCCAACGGGACGGGTTTCCGAGTGAGACGACTGAAAAGATCGCTAAGTGGGATCCCTACAACCAGAACGCCTCTGCTGACTTCTTTGACCCCGAATGGATGTTCGGTATCACAGACGGATTTGATGTCGTAATCGGCAATCCGCCCTACATTAGCCATGATAAAATCTCAAAGCAACTTAAAACCAAAATTAAGAACGGTTATCAATCTTACCAACCTTTTGCGGATATTTATTGTTATTTCATTGAGAAAGCGATAGACCTACAAAATGAAGGAGGTATCCTTAGTTTTATCACCTCAAATTCATACTTGAGAGCCGAATATGGGGCACCAATCCGAAACCTGCTTCAAAGTAAGAACATTCTGCTCAGAATGCTAAATATTGAGGACTCACAGGTTTTCGAGAGTGCAATTGTTAATGTTTCGATAATTGTGTCTCATAAACCGACAAATTCCTCTGATAATTTTTGTATTGTTGTTAATTCTCCATTTTCAGGTGAGAGTTTTGAGGAGTTTGTAAGAGCCAACAGTTTTAACTATCCTCAAGTGTACTTCGATTCAAAGTCGTGGAATCTTGCAAAACCAAAACTTGTTGAACTTCAAAAGAAACTGGAGTCGTCAGGAAAAACGATCGAAGAGTTGAACACAAAAATAAAAC
>VXZK01000390.1 GCA_009845545.1 Candidatus Poribacteria bacterium | reverse complement strand
TATTTGCCCGTCATGAGGCATCCACGCGCAGGCACACATATCGGGACGTTGGTGAAGGTGTTTGGAAAAAACATTCCTTCCTGTGCGAGTTGATCCATAGCGGGTGTTTGTACTTGCGGGTTGCCTGCACACCCGACATCGCATTGGCGGTGCTGGTCACCGAAAACAAAAATTAGATTGGGTTTACGTTCCATATTCTTAACCCTCTAAATCCCCCTTATCAGAGGGGCTTTATAGTAAAACCTATAGTTAATTGGGCACTCTCAAACAGTCTGAATACCTATAACAGGCATTCAGACTGGCACAAACTGGAAAGTTTATGCTACAAAGATGTCCACTTATTTATCGGCTTCACTATAAGAAGCCGTGTGTAACCCCCTAAATCCCCCTTATCAGGGGAACTTTAAGAAGCCGTGTGTAACTCCTAACGTTATTGGGGCAATTTTCGCTACTGCATCCAAGTATAAATTTGACGGAGTGCGCCTTCGCTTTGGGTCCATAACGCCCTTTTCAACGGTGAAATCACCTTTGTGTAACTGGCGAAATCTGTTTGGGTTGCTCGGTACTGCTCTTTGTGTGCGATTAACCCTGTGTTTTCGGGCGGTGACGCGCCAAAATCGACCCATTCGTATCCTTCACGACACGCTTGTGTAATGATATAATGAAAAATAGCGTTGTTAGGACGGTATTTCAAGAATGCTGGTACAGATGCCTCACACCATAACGTTAGGGTCCGATTGAAACACAGATAGAGCAATCCTGCAATGATTGTGTCCCGATAAGTTGCGATGGCAAGTTTGGCTATTTTTCGCTGGAGGAGCGTCTGCATGAGTACACGCGGTTTCGGTGTACCCCCTAATCGTTTGACAGTCATGAGATACATGTCGTAGAATGTGGATAACGCCGTTTCACTGTCTGTGTCTGTGACTTCCACGCCCGATTTTTCTGCCTTCCGAACTGCTCCTCGTACGCGTTTGTTATAGGCGTGCCAGAGTGCATCGATATCCCCGTTTGTCTTTAAAAGATGTGTGAAGTGATTTGTGCGTTCATACCCCACTTCGGTGAGAAAATCACCGTAGATCGTGGTATGCTCTGGTGGCAAGGTCCAACAGATTTCACACCATCCTTTCTCTGCTGCCTCGGTTTCAACGGATGTTATCAGTACTTCCGGATTTACATGTGAAGTATCCATAAGATGGACACCGCCGAATAGGTTCCACGGCATCGAGTGCCATAAACGGATACCCGGTATTGGCTGAAAGACGAAGGCAGGCAGTCCACCGACTATTGCGTCTTCCTGCTCAATGAGCGAATAGACCGGGGTGAGTTGTTTGAACGAACTCACTAATGCATCTCGCCACGCGAGACTTTGGAAGGCAGTCGTGTTTGGACATTGTTGAATGACAACATCCCACTTGGCTTGATTTTGAGGAGTAAGAGGCTCTGCTGTGTACACGTGTAGATTACAGATTATCCGACCAACGCCGCAAACAGCGCTTTGATGTAACCGACCGAATAGGCTAATCCGACATTACCTTCTAATCTCGGAATATGGTCGGCGTTGATACACCCATCGAATCCGACCTTTTGTAATTCTCGGACAATTTTGAAGACGTTCATATCACCGTCGTCAAGAAGTACCTCCTCAAACGCCCCTGCTGTCGCGAGACTGCCACGCACGTTCCGCAGGTGAACCATGAAGATACGTCCTTTGCGTCCGTAGTTATTGATTTCGTCAAGGACGATGGTGCTACCGCCAGCTTCAGCACGGGTGCCGCAGCAGTAAAGATAGCCGACATTCTTGCTCGGAAAAGCATCAATGACCCGATGGAAACCGAGGCTACCGAGTGGAGTGTCCGGGTTCGGGACATCTGACGGATGGATAGCAAGTTTAATGTCGTGTTCATCGGCGATAGGGACGAGTGCGCCGTAGACTTCGGTGAAACGTTTCCACCATTCGTCGAGTGTCTCCATTGTCGGTGTGTCTGGTGGGTTTTTGGTTGCGGCACGGCTTTCGCCGCGCGAGATATATCCACCTCTGTGAACGGCGGAATAGCGTGTCATGAGATAGTCAAAGGTATCTCCCCAGAACCGTTGGCGTGCGATCGGCACACCGGCTTCAGCGAAGACGCGCAATGCGTTGCACGTGTTTTCCAGCTCCTTTTCACCATCGGGTTGTCCTGTCATAAACTTCTCAGTGATATTCGGAAGTGTTACACGGTTGATGTCGAGTCCCCAAGAACAGATACGTTTTTTGATTTTCAGGAGTTCGTCTAAGTCGGGGTACCCTTGCTCGTTAACGCCGGGGAAAGAGGCACCGTTCCCGAAGTCGATGCAATCGGCACCGAGTTGTATGACCTGTTTAAGATAGTTATCTGATAGTCCGCCATCCCAGACTGAAATTTTCATGTTTTTAATGTTCCTTGCGGTTCAGTGGTTGCGATTCGGAATCTGATGGATCGGTTCCATTTATTCGTGTGCTTTCAAATCCGCCCACGTTGTGGTAAATTTAGCAGCGGAAACCGAGATATTACCTCTCATCCGAACAGTCGCTAACTGCTTACGGTCCCCTGCATGCGAAACATCTTCTATTCGATAATAATAGGTAACGTTCGGTTTGGCAGTTGCATCGTTCCATGTATAGGTGTTGCGTTCGCTGGTCGTGCCTGCGCCTCGGATGAGGTGAGGATTAACGACTTTGAAGTGCCCGTCTCTTGTCTCGCTACGATAGATATAGAATCCTGCATTGTCTATTTCTGATTCAGTTATCCATTTGATAACAACGCTTGTCTTAATAAATTCCGCACGAAAAAAGGATAAGGTAACCGGGAGTGCTGTCCCACCCCATTTGAGGTATATTTCGACTTCTGGGTTCTTTTCCAATAGATCAAAAAGGGGATTTCTATTTTTAATGGGGTTCCCTTCAAGCAATACCTTCGCCAAAATTGATTGATTAAATAGGGTAAATATCCTAAAGTTATAGGTGAAACAAACCAAACTTAGAAAGGATGTTTACCCATGTCAATACCTTCGCCAAAAATCGTAGGGGCGAGGTCCCCTCGTCCAGATGAGAACACGGTTTCCGACGCATCAGCACCCACAGCATTACATGGATGCAGATCCGTCAACATCGGGCGGGGAAACCCCGCCCCTACGAAGCCGTGCCGGGAGTCCTATTTAAAATACTTCCGCAAAACCCTGAAGGTATTTTTATTCACGAGATGCTCGAACATCACAGAGTAATAGGGTGTATTCAGCACACATCTATCCAACCCAAAGGCAGATAATTGGTGAAGGTATTGATTTAAATAAAGCGAATTAAATGAGAATGACGCACACATATCCTCGTAAGTCGCGGATACTAACGCTTGGAATAATGAACCAATCTCAATTATTATCCCATAATTTCCAAAAAAGTCAAGTAAAAAAGTTCAAAATTTTTCAGAGGCTTTCTGAAGTTGATAAAAGTGTAAATATATCTTCAAACTCTACTATAAGGGGGTAATGGAACGGGTTGCCCGCTCTCAACCGATTGATATGCGGCGAGTGCAATTTCGACTGCAGCGCGACCGTCTAACCCTGTAATTGGAGGCGGTGTATCGTTGCGGATTGCATCTACAAAGACGCGGATCTCCTGTTGAACCGGTGGTGGTACTTCAATGTCTGAAATTTGAATCTGCCGCCCATCACCTTCAAAAGGTTTGATCTGGATTGTTGCGTTCCCGCCCCAAGTCTGTGGAAAATAGATAGAACCGCCTTCACAGTCGACACGTCCGCCGTATCCGCCGATAGCGGAGATGTGGCTGGAGTGGAGCAGACCGACTGCCCCGTTGGCGAACTGTAGTGAAGCAAGCACGACATCCGGGTAGTCGCTCTCTTTTTGGACGTACTGACCGCCAGCACCATAAACAGAAACGACATCACCACAGGTCCAGCGCATAAAGTCGATTTCGTGTGCGTTGATTTCCATGAGACTGCCACCAGATTTTGCGCGTTCCAGTCGCCATGGAACATAACTCCCGCCGCTACGCCAAGGTCCACCGATTCGATGTACCATCATACAAGCGGGCGCGCCGAGTTCACCGCTTTGGACAATTCCGCGAACAGCGGAGTGTGTCGCGTGATAACGACATACCAAACCGATGGTGAGTTTAACGTCGTTCTCCTCAGCGGCGGCGATCATTGCATCGCAATCGGATAGTGTCGGTGCCATCGGTTTTTCAGAGAAGATGTGTTTGCCCGCGTTGGCAGCATCAACAGCCATCGGCGAATGCATAAACGGTGGCGACGCAATCAGCACTGCTTGAATCCGATCATCGGCGAGTAGTTCGTGGTAATCCAATACGTAGGATGCATTGAGGTCTGCAGCCAATTTTTCCGCCAAGACTTCTTGCAGATCACTGACGCAGATAACCTCTATGCCTTCGACGGCGTGTGCACTCGTAGCGAGACTTCTGCCCATACCGCCGCATCCGATAACGCCAATCCCAATCGTTTCCATTTTTTTATTTATTGCTCCTGGGCTGCGCTCCACTTCGTTTCGCGCAGGTTTCCGATTGTCCTATACGGACCTTTTAAAATCGCGGAATTTACGCAATTCTATTGCTCATACCTGACGGTTCTCACTCCGTAGCACCTACAGATAATCTAAAAAAAACAGAGCATGTAGCCCGTAACGTAGTGGAGGACGGATTTAAGAAAGGAACCTCAATTGCCAACTTCATATTCTTCTTTAACCGCAAGGTAAATTATAGTAAAGCACGAAAATAAGTTGACACTCCACGATAACGTTACCCACTCGTAGGGGCTGGGTTACCCAGCCCCTACGGTCAACCGCGCGTCTAAATAATTATGGGCTTTACTATAAAAGTTATCTCCGCCGTGCTTTGATGTGTCCCCATGTAACGCTCAGATGATCTGCCGTGGGTGAAACATCAAGCCCCGTGGCGTTCATGTTGTTTTGAACCTCTGCGGCACTCAAGACTCTATCGTAAATTCGGAATTCGTCAATATATCCCTGAATTGTATCGCAATCGCATCCATCGGACCGGTCACCAATACCGAGGAGGAGCCCCCCTTTTGGGATTTTACCGCCCTTCATGGCGTATTTTTTCTCTTGTTTGCCGTTCACGTAATAGTGAACCGTTGCGCCGTCGTAGGTGCCGACAAGATGCAGCCACTCTTCAAGCGGAATATCTTCCAGTACATTGTCTTTCGCTGCCTGTGTAGATTGTCCACCAGCTCTAACGAAAAAGCCGTGTTGATTGTCATCATCATCGTAATAGAGACTGACGACTGCGGTGTTTGCTGGCATATCGTCGAGCGAGATAATCCGGTTCCAACTGTCATCCAAGGCATTGATATAGACCCAACATTCAAGGGTAATCTCATCCCAATCTCTATCGATTTTCGGTGGGTTTGAGTCTTCTACAAAGAGCCGGTCAACACTGCCATCGAAAAGAATGCACTCGCCGACTTTGCAATCAGAGGCGGGGGCGAGTTCTGGATCACCGTGAACAGCAGCAACGAGTCCTGACAAGACATCTGCTGCTTCTGTTTTAATTTTTACTGTGTCTTTGTTGAAGGACCAGTAAGCAACTAAACCGTTTTCAACAGCACCGACAATTGCCCCAGCAGGCTGTGCGTTCCATACTTGTAGGACAAGTATGAGAAAGATTATCGTAAAGAATTGTAGCTTTTTCACAAAACATCTTTGCTGAGAACGAACGCTGTTTTTTCCGTACATGATGTCCTCCTTGTATCTGATAACAGGGTGTAGGGAAACTGAAGCCCAAAGTCTCCAGTTTCCGAATTGTAACTTCAGTTCATGAGGATACGAAAAACAATTATAGTAGAATCGGAAAATAAGTGAACACTTTTAAGAAGATAACCCACCTAACTCCCTTATCAGGGGGGAATGAGAGCGGAACGGGAAAAACGTGATGCGTTTAGAACATGTCGCGCATAGCACGTTCACGTCTGTCAGCGTCTCGACGCTCACGTTCCTCATCCGACACCTGACCGGTTTGTTCAGCAATGACTGGTCGATATTCGGCGACTTCGCTCTTCCGTTTGAATACCCGGAAGTAATCGAAGCGGGTTAGGGTCGGTGGGATATTTCCGGGACATAGCGCATGTAAGCCGACATCCGTTGCTTCTCCCATACCGATGTTGGTTTGCCCGCAGCTTTTCCACTGGATGCCATCATGACTCGCGAAAGATGAGAATTGATTCCCTCGCCGTTCCAACCGTAGGAAAAGTTCCCGTACATTCCGAAGTCCAGCCCCGCGTCCGCGTAGGTTAAAAGAGCGCCCGACGTGTCGTTCAAATCGGACATCGCCTCTAAACGCGTGCGGTCCTGAAGTTTTCTCAAGCCGCAGGAATCGGTTGGCATTTTTCCAGACTAATAGCCCGCCGTGTTCCCTGAGTTGTGGCGTGATGCGCATGCGGGTTTCGATGGCGAAATCACCGGGTACTCTCATGAGGAGGCGTGGTGCGCTCATATCGCCGCCACTCCCATTGCCGTGCCAAAGGTCTTGTCCAGGTTCAGTTCGCATTTCCAAGTAGCCTTGCCGTTCTGCCCAAGAACCTCCGCCTTGCGGGTCGTCCCATCGCCATTCTGGACGCATGCGGTTGCCGATGAACTCATCTTCAAACACCAACTCGGTGAATTCACCAGAGGATGCCCAGCCTTCAATTTTTATAGCGGAGATAGAGTCTCCAAAGTTTTGCGGGAGTAGATGAAGGTTCGGCAATTCCTTTTTATATTCGCTTGGTTCCATACGGATAGGTATGCTTGCACCTTCAAACTCAGGGTGTTCATAAAAGACGACCTCCGCGCCGTCTCGCGGAAAATCGGGTCCCTTAAAGATGCGAATTGAGGAAATCCGATCTTCAAACCATGTTCCACCTTGAGGATCGCGTAGGTTCGCTATATCTCGTAGGATAGTGATTTTTTTTCCGCGGAATTCGACGTGCTCATAGCAGTCAACAATCAGTGGGATCGTACCCCACTCAGGACCAGCAACATCTAACGATGACCCGAAGTTGATTGATGAGATTCTGTCCGCGAAGTTGAAAGCGGTATCATGCAGGTTCGGATAAAACCCCGGACCGAGGGCCAACTTTTTACCGCGGAAGTCACGATGTTGGTAAAGGATTACCTTATAGTTCGGATTTGATGAGAAATTTGGCCCCTTATAAACGCGAAGCGAAGAGATATTGTCTTGAAATCCGATGTGCGCTGTAAACGGAACAGGTTCTACGACATACCCCATTCTGCCTCGGAAGTTTGTATGTTGGAACAACTCAACAATGAGACGTGGTACGACGACTGGCATGTTTTTCTCCTTTTTTATCGTTATCAGTAGTCAGCCATCAGCCATCAGTAAAGAGGGGTCTGGTGCTCAAAGTTCTCTTTCAACTGATAGTCATTCCTAAGTTTTGCCTACGCTGACTTTGTACGTGTAGTTTATATTTTCGATTCAACATTGTATACGTTAGTAGTGTCATGTATCTATTTGTCTTTATGCGTTACTGATGGTTGCCTCATAAATTTGGGCATACCCGCTTCGATCTGATGTGAATACGATATGTTGTCCGTCTGGGCTGAAAGAAGGGTGCGGATGTGTATGTTGAGGGGCATACACCTGAATCGGACCGTTCGCATAAGGGAAGGGTCCATTCCAATGTTCTCCGATAGCGGAAGCATTGGGATAACATAATGTCTGTGGTTCGCCAATACCGTCGCGCGGATCGAAAGTTTGGATACCGATGTCCGGGAAGTTGGTATCGGCGACCATACGTGTGCCAGCGGGATTGCTAATAGCGTGCCATGCGTTGAAGGATGTCACCTGCCGTTCTAACCCGGTGTCAACGTTGATACATCGGATACCTCGGGGCCAATCGACGAAAGCGAGTTCCCGCGTTCCAGGAATCCATGTTTCGTGCGTAATCCACTCGTTCTTTTCGGCGTTTTGCGCGTAGAGCCGACGATTCCCGCTGCCGTCGCGATGAATTACCCACACACGGTCTGTAAGCGGTCCCGCGTAATAGAGCAAATTAGCATCATCAGGGCAGAATTGAAGGTGCGCGATACTATCGCGTTGTAGGATGATGTCGTGCTTACCGGTATCTGTATCTACAATCGCCAGTGCGGCTTCCTTGCCGATGTTGAATTTGACTGCCCACCATTTGTCGTCGTGGCTGAGTGCGGTTGTTCCCATCGCAGCAGCGACCATGCCTTTTTCTTTCATTGCTGTTGCCGCACTTTTAACAGCAAGTTTTGACTTGCAAGCTACGTCAAAATTAACAAGTTCCCGTTCCTCAAGCGTTTCCAAATCGAGTCGCCACCCGCTTGTACCAGCGGTGAAGAAGATTGCCTCCCCGTTATGTGATGGATGCACAGACCATTCTCCAAGGTCAGGTCTGTCAGTCAATTGGCGCAGTTCACCGGTAGCACGTTCCTCTGCGAAAACCTGCGGTGTGCCGGTTCGGTAAGAGACGAAAATCAACCGCTGCATGGCATCGTCATACGCAGGTATGATAAAAAACGGGTGGTGGTGCAATGCGGACGCAGCAGTAACCTGTCGGATGCGCGTTCCTGTGCATCGGTCATAAAAGGTTCGAGATTCAGAAGGGTGAATAGTCCCTTTCGCCATGCGTATATCCTATAAAGTCGGCGGACATAAATGCCCGCCGAAACAGTGTTTGCGTTTCTTATTCTTCAAAGGCAGCATCAAATGCTACTGCGGAAGGTTCAAAATCGTAGCCCTTGACGGCGGCACAAGATTCACGGGCACCGTGTTCTCGATCCATGCCGCTGTCTTCCCACTCGATGGAGAGTGGACCGTCATATTCCATATTGTTCAAGGCTCGAATAATCTCTTCAAAATTGATGTTGCCGCGGCCGATAGATCGGAAATCCCAATTTCTTCGGGCATCGCCGAAGTTCAAATGTCCACCGAACACACCAGATAACCGCGATGTATCTGCCCACCAAACATCCTTCATGTGGACGTGATAAATCCGGTCGCTTAAGCGTTCAAGGAACGCGACGTAGTCAACGCCTTGATAACCGAGATGGCTCGGATCGTAGTTAAATCCGAATGCCTCTCTGCCGTTGACCGCCTCGATTGCGCGTTCTGCAGTGACGATGTCAAAGGCGATTTCGGTCGGATGGACTTCGAGTCCGAACTTGACCCCGACTTCATCAAAGACATCGAAAATCGGGTTCCAGCGGTTGGCAAAATCTTCAAATCCGGCATCAATTTGCCCCGGATCGTTCGGTGGGAAAGAGTAGAGGAGATGCCATATCGAACTGCCAGTGAAACCGTTGACGACGCTCACGCCGAGTTCCGCGGCGGCGCGGGCGGTGTTCTTCATCTCTTCTGCTGCGCGTTCTTGAACGCCTGCGGGATCTCCATCGCCCCAAATAACCTCTGACAAAATACCTTGATGTCGGCTATCAATATTATCACAGACGGCTTGTCCAACGAGGTGATTGCTGATGGACCAGACCTTTAGTCCGTGTTTCGCGAGGAGGTCGTGCCTGCCTTGGCAGTAACTATCGTCTGAGAGTGCTTTATCAACTTCAAAGTGGTCACCCCAGCAGGCGAGTTCTAAGCCGTCGTAGCCCCATCCACTTGCTTTTTCTGCTAATTCTTCGAGTGTTAAATCTGCCCATTGGCCTGTAAAGAGTGTTACAGGTCTTGCCATAATAGTGTTGCTCCTTCATGATTGCCCGTCTTAGGGGAATGCTTTGCTCGGTGCTGCGCTGGTGATCCAGAAAGATGGAGAGCAGCGTTTTCATTGTTAAGCTGCCGGACTTGGCAAAGCAAAAATTGAAATTAAGTTCGTGCTTTCAAACGTTCGAGTTCTTCTCGGAGTTCCGCGAGTTCAGTTTCGACTCTCTGGCGTGCGACGGCTTCTTCGTCAGCGCGTGATTCAGCCATGTCAGCGCGTATCGTTTGTAGCTCAGCACGCGTGGCTTCTCGATCAGCGCGTGTAGCCTCTCTATCAGCACGGGCTAACGCTGATTCGGCTGGCGTTTGCAGCCATTCACCTTCAACCGGATCATAAATACCTAAACCGACTTCGCCAACAGAGAAGTCTAAATTGAGAGCAGTGGAGTGCAAACGTCGATTTGGGCTTTCCAAGATCGGCGTATACACACCACTAACCAAGGTAAAACCCATTATAGGCGATGATAAATATACACCTTCGGCATCATATAAGAAATAGTCTTGGATTCCGAGTGAAGCGTAGAGTTGCATCTTGCTTCCCAAGTCGTTGCGATAGGGGCCTTTGCTGGAAAACTCCATGACGAAATCAGGGACCTTTCCCTCTTCCCAGACGAGATACGTCCGTCGGTTTTTCTTACCCATTCCGAAAGTGACCAGCACGTCTGGTGCAACCGATTTACGTGGATCTCCCTCTACATAATACATAAGTATATCACCAGAGACGTAGACTTCCGCTCTCTCTGCAAAGTGGGTGTCAAGGACTCCCAAAGTTCGCGTAAGAATACGTCTGTGAAGGTCACTAACTGCCATAGGTTGTCCATCCGAGTCAGGGTAGAGTTCCGCCGTTTCCGTAGGTGCATAAGGGATGTGGTGTTGATCTCGGTAGGTTCCCATTAGTCCCCTCCTTTTCCGTTTTAATAACTTCTCCGCATAAAACAGAATTTGACTACGTAGGTGGTGTATAACTTGCATCAATCCACGCACGCTGTTTGCCACTTTCTACGGCTGCATTGATAAAGTGTACCCCACGTGCACCGTCTTGGACGGTCGGAAAGTCCGTGTCAAACTCTGCAGGGGTTTCGCCTGCGATTTTTGCGGCGATGGTGCGTGCGGCGTTCACATAGATATTTGCGAATGCCTCAATAAAAGCCTCTGGATGCCCGAAAGGTATCCGTGAGTTGTGCTGGACAACCTCTGCTAAATAGGCGTTCCCGCGTTTGTAAACCTGTTCGGGACCGTCCGGGAAACGGACGGAGAGGTAATTCGGGTTCTCTTGGTGCCATTCCAGTGAGGCATCGGTACCGTAAACGCGGATGCGTAGATTATTCTCTTCGCCTACTGAGATTTGTGATGCGTACAGGACACCACGGACACCGTTTTGATAATGGACTAATAAATTCCCATCATCTTCTAAGAGCCGTCCCTCTACAAAAGTGGTCATGTCTGCACAGATTTCTTCGATTTCCAGTCCTGTGATATAGTGTGCTAAATTTTCGGCATGTGAACCGATGTCCCCGATACACGAGGACGCGCCTGCCTGCTTAGGATCCGTGCGCCAGACGGCTTGTTTCGCGCCTTCGTCTTCTAAGAATGTAGCGAGCCAACCTTGCGGGTATTCTACGACGATTTTGCGGAGCGTTCCGAGTTTCCCCTCTTTCACGAGTTCGCGTGCCTGCTTCACCATCGGGTAACCCGTGTAGTTGTGTGTGAGTGCAAAAACAACATCGTGCTGTTTGACGAGGCTACAGAGTGTCTCGGCATCGGTGACCGTTGTCGTCATCGGTTTATCGCAGACGACGTGGAACCCGGCTTCAATGAAGGTTTTGGCGACATCGAAATGGACGTGATTCGGTGTCACGATTGAGACGAAATCAATGCGTTCACCTTCGGGTAGTTGGCTCTCTTTTTCTGCCATTTCTTTGTAAGAGCCGTAGACGCGGTTTGCGTCGAGAAAGAGTTCACTCCCCTGTTGACGCGATTTTTCGGGTGATGATGAGAAGGCACCAGCGACGAGATCAATTTCTCCGTCAAGTGCCGCGGCTTTACGATGGACGGCACCGATGAAGGCATCCGGTCCGCCACCTACCATGCCATAACGTATTTTCCTATCCAGTGGCATCTTGCGTGTTTTCTCCTTTTGAAAATAAGATGTTTTAGTTCCACTTTATATTATTTCACATTTGATGTTTTTTTTCAAGAACTTTTGGGGTGTGTAAATTTTAGCGTACTTGGCAGCTATTTGCCAGCGGAAGCGTTCCAAGAGGTTATACCATTTCTAAATAAACGCCTTGCATTAACGAAAAACCCGTTCGTAGTCGCGCAATTCTGCGGCGTACACGCCCAAATGCGACCTGCATTCAGACAAATTAAAAAGTGGGTGGATATTTTAGGGAATCTTGGTATAATGGTGGGACGTTCTAACCAAAATTCTATTGGGTTCAGATGAAGTTCAAACCGCGTCCCGCGCTCTATTTTCTTATTCCGTATCTACTCGGCATCATCGCAGGGAACTGGGTATCCCTACCGGTGCTGTGGCTCTGGCTCATCGTGCTACTCTGTCTTGTCGGTGGTATCACGACCCGGCACCGGAGGCGTTATCTCTGCTACGGATTGCTCCATCTCGCTGTTTTTGCAGGCGGTATGCTCCGTCTGGAAACCGCCTCACATTCACCGATTCCGGCGCACTTTTACAACCAGCCGGTGAGTTTCTCTGGCACGACCACATATCAACCCGAACGCGGGGAAACGTGGGACGCGTGTTATGCCACCGGTGAACTTCAACTGCTGTCAGATCCAAGGCAGGCGGTGTCGGCGAAATTTCTCATCAGGTTTCAAAAGTTGGTACCGCTTCGCTATGGCAGACAGATAACCCTCACGGGTGTGCTACAGCGACCGCAAGGCAGACGGAATCCGGGCGGATTTGACTACCGTGCCTATCTCGCCCGGCAAGGGATTGACGGCATCATCGATGCCAAAGGGCTGCTACGGATAGGCGAACAGGGCGGATTTTTACCTTTAAGTTGGATAGAGGCACTCCGGATTCGGACAGAACGTGTCATTGACCATATCTATACCACATCTGGGACGGTAGAACCCTCGCTGCATGCGCAGCTGCTCAAAGGTATCCTGCTCGGCAAACGGAGCGATCTCCCTACAGAGACGTTGGACATCTTCCGAAATAGTGGTACTTTTCATGTGCTGGCTGTGTCCGGTTTGCACGTTGGTCTCGTCGCGATGTTCTGCTATTTCGGATTCTCGTGCTTTCGGTTGCCACAGAAGGCACTTTGTCTGCTAACAATCGCGGCAGTGCTGATTTATGCCTGCTTGATCGGTTTCCGGCCTTCCGTCTTCCGAGCCTCGCTAATGGCGGTCCTCTTTCTTTTTGCAACGCTTATCGACCGGGATGCGGATCTCTTCAATCTGTTAGCATTTGCGGCATTGGTGTTACTGCTCTTGAATCCGCTTCAGGTGTGGGATGTTGGGTTTCAACTGTCTTTTATCGCTGTTACCGCGATCGTCTATTTCGTTCCGAAAATAGAGCAACCGCTGCGTCGGTTGTGGGAAAATGAAGGCGATTCGTCTTCACACGGTAGTGTTTCCGTTCTGACGAGATTCAGGAATAGGGCGGTTAAATGGCTTGTACTCTCCTATCTTGTGACCCTTGCCGCACAAATTGGGACAACGCCGTTGATCGCCTACCACTTTTTCCGAACGTACCCGCTCGGTCTCATCGTGGGACCGTTTGCAGTCGGGCTTGTCTCGCTTATCGTTGCGGTCGGGATGGCATCGGTCTGCATCGGTTTTATCTATCTGCCGCTTGCGACACTGCTCGCATTATTCAATCGCGCCATTATCTCTGTCTTTTTGGGGCTGATCGGCATATTTGGGCAGACGTGGGGTACCGTGAAACTAACGCCGCCGACGTTCAGTGTCTTCGTCTTCTACATCGCCTTCTTTTTCGGGATTGTGTACTGGCGGTCCGTTTATAAACATTGGAAGATCGCAAGCCTCATCGGATTATCTGTCTTGGCAATCGGGGTCTGGGATACTGCGTTCCACGAAAAAGGGAGGCTGCTGGAAGTGGTCACGCTTGACGTTGGACAAGGCGACGCGGCTTTCATTCGCTTTCCAGACAATCGAACAGTGTTGGTTGACGGGGGTGTTCAACGGACATATTACGACGAGAAAAGGCAGAGATGGGTTGATTATGACGTAGGTAAGCGTGTTATTGAACCTTATCTTGATTTTCGCGGGATTCGGAGGCTCGACATGGTGGTGCTGACCCATCCGGACGTTGACCACGGCGGTGGACTTGGGCATATCTTAGAGAATTTTGAGGTCGGACGCGTCCTCGGTATATCGGATATGCCGCTCAATTCCGAGACGCATCGGCGATTGCACGCGATTGTGAATGCGAATGATATTCCGTACGCGTTTCCGTACGCTGGGAAAATTGAACTCACACCGACGGCGACGTTGAACCTATTGCATCCGATGGATGCTGCATCAACCAACCTGCTGGATCAGAATAAGAACGACGATTCTCTTGTGATAAAGTTCACGTATGGCGAAGTGGATATTCTGTTCACAGGAGACATCGGTAAGCAAACGGAGGCTCGGCTCATCGCGTCTGGTCATGACCTACGTTCTGAGATTTTGAAGGTGCCACATCACGGAAGCCGTACGTCCAGCAGTGCAGCGTTTATAGCAGCAGTCGCGCCGCGGTATGCGATTTTCTCACTCGGTCAGAGCAGTCAGTATCAATTTCCGCATCCGGATGTGGTGGCGCGGTATCGTGCGCGTGGATGTGTGCAGGTCCGAACCGATGAATTCGGTGCGATTACACTCCGTACCGATGGCAAACGGTGTTGGATTGAGAGGGTAGAGTAGTTATCAGTACGGATTTTTTTCAAAAAACCCTTTCAGTAGTCAGTTAAAGAGGTTTTCTGTGGCGGATATAGCAAACGGGATTGCCACAAGACCGCCTTAACTGATAACTGAAAACCGATAACTGAAAACTATTCCTATGGTGCAATAGCGATGCGGATATCGTTCTGACGCATTGCGTGTTCAAAGGCTTTGTTGATGTCCTTTAATTGGTATGTTTGTCCAATGAGTTCAGCGAAAGGATAGCGGGACCGATTTTCTTCGACAAAATGGAGTGCTGTACCGAGTGCCGTGTAGTGGTAGTTGTGAACGCCTCGGAGTGTCACACATTTTGTGACAATGTGATGCGCATCAATAGAGGCATACGCGTTTGGATAGACGTAGCCGAGTGTTAAAACCCGTCCACCGATTGCCGCCCACGTAACCAGATTCGGTAAGCCGCTTGTCACGCCGCTAACCTCTACGCCAAGATCAATCCCTCGTCCGTTTGTAAGTTGTTTCAGTGCCGAATCAATTTCTTTGATGGATGCTTTTTCTGCGTTGAAAGTGTGTGTTGCACCGAAGCGTTTGGCGATCTGCAAGCGTTCCTCGTTGATGTCTACGACAGCAACGATATTATAATCCTGTTCCCGTAAATAGCACGCTGCATAGATGCCTAACATCCCCGCACCGTGGATGACAGCTGCCTCGTTAGGATGTGTGCCGATAGTCGCCAAACCGTTGACGACGGTAGCAAAGGCGCAGTTGACTGGCACTGCTTCTCCGTCCGTTACATTATCAGGAATGTGATAAATGGTTGTCCCGGAACGCAGCAGAATATGTGTGGCGAATCCGCCGGACACAGCAGTAGCCCCTTCATTCCGTGCGTGTCCGTATTTAAACATAGTTTCGCATTTCTGAGGGAGTCCTCTATTGACACAATAGTCACAGGTGCCACAGGAAGCCGTGAGACTCCACGTAACCCGGTCTCCCTCGTTTAACGGTTCACCGGTTACGGCGCGGAGGCGTGTCGGTGCTGCAATCGTACCGACGATCTCGTGTCCAAGCACACACGGTGTATCTGCACCGCGGCGACCTGATACGGTATGGAGATCAGAGCCACAGATGGTCGCGAGCGAGACGCGGACAAGGATATTATCGGGTGTGATGGTTACAGGCATCTCGGAAACCTCGAAAGGTGTGCCTGTGCCGTGAAATTGGGAAATTTGTGCTGATATTTGCATGACGCTGTTTTCCTTGAAATATGGGTTATTATCGTCTCTAAGTATGCAGCATATCGAGGGTATATGTCAACAGAATTCGGCTGGTTACTGAAAACGGATAACCGATAACTGACAACCGTTTTAATTTGACAAAACCTCAAGGATTCCGTATCATATAGTGTATATTATCATACGAGAAATAAGGGATAAAACATAGCAAGATGAACAAAACGGCTGAAGTTCTTATTGAAGCCTTACCTTACATCCGACACTTTTATGACCGGCGGATTGTCATCAAATACGGTGGAGCTGCGATGGAGGATGACACACTTATTCACTCTGTTATGCAGGACATTGTGCTGATGAAATATGTCGGTATTCGACCCATCATCGTTCACGGCGGCGGTCCACGGATTACGACATGGATGGATAAAATTGGGAAAGTGCCAGAATTTGTACAAGGCTTACGTGTAACGGACGCGGAAACTATTGAAATCGCCGAAATGGTACTCGGGTCCATTAACAAAGAAATCGTGTCGCGTATCAATCAGCACGGCGGAAAAGCGATTGGACTCTCTGGGAAAGATGCTAATTTGGTGCTCGCAGAAAAACAGGAGACGCAGGTCACGGATGAAAACGGGCAGGAAATAGACGTGGATTTGGGGTTCGTCGGAAAGATTATCGGTATTAATACCGAGTCGGTTACTGCCCTCGATAGAGCGGGGTATATTCCAGTCATCACACCGATCGGTGTCGGTGTTGATGGTCAGACATATAATATTAATGCCGATACGATGGCAGGCGAGATCGCATCGGCGTTTCAGGCAGAGAAACTCATTATGCTTACAGATACGCGCGGGATCCTCCGAGACCTCACGGATGACACGTCGTTGATCTCAACAATCCGTATGAGAGAGGTGGACGCATTCATTAAAGAGGGGTTCATCGCCGGTGGCATGCTCCCGAAGGTAGAGGCGTGTACAACGGCACTCATCGGTGGCGTGTATAAAACACATATTATTGACGGTAGAATTCCGCATTCGCTGCTGCTTGAAGTTTTCACAGAGGGGGGAATCGGAACAGAGATCGTTAGATAACGGGTCGCGAGCCCAGCTCGCTCCTACGGAGGGGAAAAAATGGCTGATACGAAGAAAATTGCTGCTATTATTACCACCTATTTTCAGCATTCCCACGCAGACGTAATCGCTACTAAATACATGAAAGGCTTCCCGACAGATACCGGACTGCAGATGCCGCGCGTTGAATTGGTATCTATCTATCTCGATCAGGTGGATGAACGGGATATTGGTGTCGGCTTAGCCGCTGAGCATAACGTGCCTATCTATCCGAGTATCCGACAGGCATTAACGCTCGGCGGCAACGCATTGGCGGTTGATGGCGTGATACTGATTGGCGAACACGGCGACTATCCATACAACGAGTTTGAACAGCACATGTATCCGCGCCGGTATATGTTTGAACAGATTTGTGGGGTCTTTGCGTCGAGCGGGAAGTCGGTGCCTGTCTTTTGCGATAAACACCTCGCCTACAATTGGGACGACGCGCTCTGGATGTATGAACGCGCAAACGCGCTGAATGTGCCGTTCATGGCGGGTTCTTCGTTACCGCTCGGTTGGCGGAAACCGTTTTTAGAGCATCCGCTCGACACAGCACTGGAATCGGCTGTCGGTATCGGCTACGGCGGTGTGGAGTCCTACGGTTTCCATGCGCTTGAGACGTTACAATGTATGATTGAACGTCGAGCAGGCGGTGAGTCGGGCGTTGTAGCGATACAGTGCTTGGAAGGCGACTCGGTCTGGGAAGCGGGTGAGGCAGGAAAATGGTCTTTGGAATTGGCTGAAGCAGCGTGCGCACAGATCGAGAATCGTCCGGATAGTACGTTTATAGAAGGATGTCCGAATCCGACAGCATTTCTGCTTGAGCATAGTGAAGGATTCCGTTCTGCAGTGCTGATGCTGAACGGCTACGTTTCAGATTTCGCGTATGCGGGAACAATTGGGGACTCGGTGGACGCTACAGAGGTTTACCTACAAAATGGACCGCCGCATTCCCATTTCAGTTATTTGAGTCTCAATATCGAGGAGATGTTTGTGACAGGGGAGCCGCAATATCCGGTGGAACGGACGCTGCTGGTGACGGGTATCCTTGATGCGCTGATGCACTCGCGCGCAGACGGATATGTTCGTGTTGAGACCCCGCATTTAGCAAAACTCACGTATCGTTCTTACGAGAAGATGCCGATCCGACCGGTAGCACCGCGTCCTGAAGGTGCGACGTTGGAGCCACTACCTTAAGAGGCATTTTCCTATAATCCGTGTGGTAAGCGCGGTTGGAAATGCAGATCGCATGAATCAACGGTATGAAGGTTCCCTATGGGCATTCCCCGGGGCGAGTACGCCGCAAAACCGCGCCTATTGTTTTAGCGTTGTGGACGTGCAGGGACTCCTGTCTCTGCGGATTCGTAGATGAGATCCATCAATTCAGACTGGATAATCCCGTTCATGGGGCTTGTCCGTGGTTCAGCTCTTCCTAAGATGGTATCAATGAAGTTGTCATCAGGTGTGCCCGCGGACATGTCATCTGTGATAGGCGGTGGATCTAACGCTTCGCCACCTTTCCAGACACGAATCCAACCGCCACCCCAGCCATCAATCTCAATCCGCCCATTCTCAAAGACTAACGCCATGTGCGTGCCACCGGGGCTTGGGCAATTGCCGCTCACTGCCATCGCAGCGAGCACACCATTTTCAAATTTGACGTTCATCGAAGAGTTGATGTCTACGTCACGGTCATGGTTATCGGTGTATGCGTAGACTTCGGCAACTTTCGATTCGACTGTCCAACAGAGACTATTCAGGAGATGCGCGCCACTGTCATACGCCTGTCCACCGCCGGAGAGTTTCGGATCCTGCCGCCACGTGCCGGTGGTGCCGCCTTTCCAACCTTGCGTGATATACCCGATCACCAATTCCAACTTGCCGAGCTCACCATTGCGGACGACCTCTCGGGTGTAGTAGAAGTTCGGCGAACACGGCGTATTGTAACCGATCGTGAGCACTAATCCGGTCTCTTCTACTTTCTCAGCGAGGGTGTACGCATCTTTAGAAGACGTGACCATCGGTTTTTCCATCAATACATGGCACCCGGCTTCAAGTGCCTGCATGCCGTGCTCAAAATGTAATGTATGCGGTGTAGAGATTAGCACTGCGTCCGGCGTGGTCTCTTTGAGCATTTCGCTGATGTTGTCAAAGGCACTCGGACGTGGGCTGAGATCAGGGACGTTCCGATCAATATAACCGTTAGCGATGTCTGTGTTCACATCGCAAGCCCCGACGATTTGCACGTCCGGGTTCGCATTCATGCGTCTGGCGTGGCCGGAGGAGTTTCCACCACACCCAATCATGGCAAGTCGAATTTTCGCCATATTTTTCTCCTTGTTTTTTTAAGTTGTCAGTTTACGGTTTACGGTTTTCAGTCAATTTAGGGGTCCCGTAGGTTGGGTTGAGCGGAACTAAAAAAGGACACGGACACCCCAAATAGGCGTGAAATCTCAATTGTCGTTGTATCCACTCAAGCGCGTAGCGAAACCCAACTTTATACCGCCAAGGTCCCAGAAACTTCACAACAAAAGCGTTGGGTTTCACTCGGTTTGTGTTTGACATAATATCTATGGAGCAGGTCCATTGTTCTATTGTTTTTCAGGTTTTTGGTAGCATCCGTTCAACCCAACCTACGATGTCTGGGGCCACTAATAAACGACTGGGCTTTTATGCTGAAACTTCGCTAAATCGGCGACGCCGATCGCGCCATCACCAAACACCCGCGTAAAGGTATGCCCGTGATGCGACTTCGTATCACCATGCATGTAGCAGACACTGAACGCGCGCCGCGGGATATCCGTATCGTTTGTTCCAGAGCTGTGTAGCATCCAATTATGGAGCAAAACCACTTCTCCTGCTTTCAATTCCATCGGTAGCGGTGTCGCCTTCGCAACGATGTCGTCGATGTGTTCCTGCGTCAGAAAACCAGAGCCGTTTTCAGGGTTGATGAGCCGACTATGAGACTTCGGAATGATATGGACACAACCGTTCTCAATCATGGCTGGATCCAAAGCAGTATAAATCGTAATCTGCGGATCGCGGTCGAGGTCCCGCCACCTGTCTTGATGCCACGTCAGCTGAGTGCCTTCGTGCGCCGGTTTATTCATAAACATTGCCCGGAAGCAGGTAACAGGCGTATCAGCGCCGTAGATTTTCGCGCAAACCTCTTGGAAGATCGGTTTCTGCAGATACGCTAAAAAAATCGGATCGAGTTCAAGGTTCTGAATTTTCCGATAGAGTAATGTTGCGCCTTTGTGCCCTTTAGATTGCGGTCCCGGTACGTTTTTACCGGGTTCTCGGTCGAGTTGCATCATAATTTGGTCGTAATCCAAGGGTGCTGTGCCGAGCATGATGTCATCCATCCGCTGCTGGATTTGTGCGAGTTCGGCATCCGTTGCGACTTGTCCGATGCGCACGTAGCCGTTTTCCGCAAAGTGTTCCCACTGTTCATCTGTTATATGGTGTTCCATGCTATACCTCCCAGTTGAGCGTGTCGCGGTTCCAACTTTTGTATTGCAAGTTTTGGCAACTTGCAAGCCGTGCCAAAAGTTTGTATACAAAGTATAACAT
>VXZK01000338.1 GCA_009845545.1 Candidatus Poribacteria bacterium | reverse complement strand
CAAAAAACAGAGATCGACGCACTGGAATTGGAGCGAAGACTTGCGGAAAAAGCCCAGCGTCTTCTCCCCGAGAAACAGGCGTTTGATACTGCAAAGTCGGCGTTTGAAAACTCTGAGGAATCACTCCATGTCGCGATAACCGAGAAAACAGAAGCGGAAGCAGAGGTTGAAACCGCTCAAGCTGTCTATAACGAAAAGGACGAGGCATATCAAGCGGCATCCACCGAGCGGAACCAAAAGATGCCGGTCTACACTGCAGCAAAATCTGATGTAGAACGAGCGGAAGGTCAACTTGCGGAGGCAAAGAAACGGGATCCACGTTTAGCAGATTTGGGTGATCAGATTGATACGCTGGAAAACAAATTGGCGGACAGAAAGATGGAGCAGACCGATTTGCAGGGACAGGTTGATGATGTGCAACGTTTTTTGGCAGGTAATCCTCTTCCATCGGATCGGCAGTCACGTCTTACCCGAGTAACCGGTCTTCGGATGGAACTCACTGCACACGAAAAACAGTTGGAAACAGAACTGAAAGACAAAGCGAATGCAGAAAAGAAAGTATTCTCTTTGAAAAAGGAAATTGAGAAATTATCTAAAATTCAGGAAGAACATCTCTCGGGAAAAGCATTGGCGGAGACGACGTTAGCAGATGCCGATACGCAATTGAAGAATTTACTGGCAACTGGGACCTCTGAGGAATGGACTGCTCGAAGGCAGCTGACATCCAAGGCACAACCGATCGCGCGAGAATATGAGGCAACACAAGACGACTTGGCAGAGGCTGAAAATCGACTGAACGCATTAAATGAGACTGCAGCAGCACTGAATGCAGAACTTGGACAGATCGAAACAGATTTAGCAAGCCAAAGCGATATATGCCAGCAAGCTGCTGAAGTCGTTAAGCGTTGCGAATCAGAGAAAGAAGATGCGCAATGGGCCGACCCGATTAATCAACTTCGGCAGCGTCTTCAATCCGGCGAACCGTGCTCGGTGTGTGGTGCTACAGACCATCCGTGCGCCGATGTCGTCGAGCCTGAAAGTGAGGAACGGATCCAACGTGCTGAAGAGGCTTTAGCCGCTGCGAAAGCCGAATCAGCCGCAGCACAAGCAGAACTACAAACCCTGAAAACGAAGCAAATTCAGATCAGACAGAATAAAAGCAATGCTGCCGATCAGATTGAAATATGTAGAGTCGAGATAGAGACGTTGCGGGACGAGACAGCCGAACGCCTCACAGAATGGCAGGCGATCTACCCTGATACCGATGTTTCGTCGGCATGGGTATCTGAACAGTTTGACATTGCGGATACGGCTATCACAGACATTGCAGAAGCCAAACAAACGCGCACACAAGCAGACAATTCGCTTCAGATAGTGTCGCAGCGACTCGAAACCTGTGAGAATAACATCACTCGCGAGACGAATGTTTTGAACGATGCTGAAAAACAACTCGAACGTCTTAAAAATACGATTACAGATTTGCAGGCGGATATCAAGGCTACAGAGGAACGTTTCTGGGGATCTATACCTAAGACCTTTCACGGCACTACACCGAAGGAGGCAGTAGATCAATTTGAAGATAAGATTGAAGCGGTGGCATCGCGTGAAGATGAACTCGGTAGAGCAGAGACAGATATTCAGGTGCTTAATGCGAATATCGAGGCAGACAAAAGCAAACTTCAAGGTCTGAAAGAAAGTCATGAAGCGTTGAAAAACGAAAAAGACGAATATATGCATGAACAGGAAGCATTTCTAACTGCTGCTCGTGAGAAAACTGGTGGGCTGGACACCGAAGATGATATTAACGCCGCTGTTGCAGCGTTAGAAGCCGACCTACAAGCGAAAGAGAACGCGCGCGATAGTGCTAAACACCAATTACAGAACAGTCAAAATTTGCTTACACAAAAACAGACTACTCATAAAATGCGCGAGGAAGATTTTAATAAATCTACTGAAAAGTTGGATGCATCACGCGAAGTTTACTTCAATAAGCTAAAAAAAGAAGGGTTTGACACGCCAGAAGCACACAACGATGCCTTCCGAGACGATGGGCAAATACAAGACTTAAACGACCAAATTAATGCACATGCGACTGAAACGCAACAACTCGCGTTAGAGATTACTGAGTTGCAGACTCGGTTTGAGGAAACACCTTATGACCCAGATGCATTAGAACAAATTGAAACTCAACTTGGAGCCATTGGAACGCAGCTTCAGGAAAAGCAGAAAGAGATTGGTGGACAAGAGGAGAGAATCAAAGGTTTGAAAGATGCACTTGAAAAACGTGAGGCTCTCGGTAGTGAACTCGGTGCGGCGCAGCAAGAAGTGAAACGCTGGCAGCGGTTACAAGAGACTATTCCCGCCAATACCTTACGCGATTTTGCATTGGAGATTATGTTCAAGCAGATGGGCAGTTTAGCCAATGAACAACTGAAATATCTCACCTCAGAGCGTTACCAACTTAAAGTTGAGGGGATCGGCAACTTGTCTGTCGTTGATCGCTGGAACGCGAACCAAGAACGTCCTGTTGAGACACTCTCTGGTGGCGAATCGTTTTTAACAAGTCTCGCTTTGGCACTCGCGCTTTCGGAACTTAGTCGTGGGCGGTCACAACTCAACTCACTGTTCCTTGACGAAGGGTTCGGCACGCTTGATACAGAAACGCTTGACATCGCTATCGCAGCACTTGAAGGGCTCCGCATGCAGGGACGGAACATTTTCCTCATCAGCCACATTCGAGAATTAACGAGACGTTTACCGGTCAAAATTGAAGTTAATAAAAAAGGAAACGGCAGTTCATCTGTTAGAATTCAAGGCTAACCTAACAAAATTGGAGGCTTTACATGCAATTTGGATTTATGTCGTCTGTCTGTCCGCCGTTAACATTGGCGGAACTGATTGACAAAGCGAAACAGTATGATTATAAACACTTAGAACTCCGCGTCGAGTGGGATCATGGACACGGGGTTGAACTGGATTCAACACCGCGACAACTCCGAGAGGCGCGTGCCCAATTTGTTGATAGCGGGATTGATCTCTCCTGCATCGCAACGGGTGTCCGATTCATTGACCCCGACGCGCCCAAACGCACCGAACAAGTTGAACTTCTCAAGCGTTACATTGAGTTTGCGGCAACGATGGGCGCGGCGAATATCCGTATCTTTGGGGATAGAGTGCCGAGCACGCCGGTTGAGGTGTCTCAAACTTTGGATTGGGAAGCAGACGGCATTCGTGAATGCGATGGGTTAGCGGGAGACGCAGGCGTTGCGCTCTGTTTAGAGACACACGGTAACCTCATCGGCAGTTACGTTGCGGAGACATTGCATCGCGCTGAAGCACAAAACACTTACGTGAATTGGCATGCAGCACACCACGTCCGCCACGGGGAGCCGGTCGATGTAGCGTATGTCCATCTACGTGGCAAAGTCCGGCACGCGCATGTCAATTTCGGGGATGAGGGTCCGATGCCAGACACCGAACGCGATTCACTCACGCTGCTTGCAGAAGACGGATATAACGGGTTTATCTCCATTGAGGTGATCAACCCACCGGATTCAGATGCCGTGCTGAAGCGACACGCTGAACTCTATAACACGTTATAGCATCCAACACTAAGAATAGAGCGTCGCCATTAAGTGTCGCCTACCGCCTTGATTCCGAAATTCGCATAGATAAATACCTTGCCAAACACCTAAATTGAGGCGATGGTTCGTAATCGGAACGGAGACGGTAAAACCGACGAGCGACGCTTTAATATGTGCTGGCATGTCGTCATCACCTTCGATTGTATGTTTATAGAACGGTTCACGCTCTTTGACGAGTTGATCAAAACTGTTGGCAAAGTCTTCGCGAACCGTCGGATCGTCGTTTTCGTTGATGGTCAATCCTGCTGAGGTGTGTTTGATAAACAGGTGCAGGATACCTGCTCTCGGCAATTCCCCAAGCGATTTCACAATCTCATCTGTGACGAGATGAAAACCGCGCGAGTATTCAGGTAAAGTTATT
Source organism: Candidatus Poribacteria bacterium (assembly GCA_009845545.1). GTDB lineage: Bacteria > Poribacteria > WGA-4E > WGA-4E > WGA-3G > WGA-3G. The sequence goes on along the minus strand of VXZK01000338.1, from coordinate 16,546 downwards.
TCGATTTGCTGAATCACTTTTAGTTACTCCAAGTCTGCTGATTATACCGTTTATTATATCTTGTATGCTCAATTTTTCAAGAGAATTGTTTGACAATTGGTCTCTTTAAATGATTGATCAGACGCTATAGTTCCTTGATGTTTTTTGGCTCAATAGAAAGGGGATTTTGATGGACATTATTTGTGCTTCTATCTGTTACCGAGGCTACGCAGAAGACGAAGTTGCCGCAACCTTGGAAAACGCGCCGAAAATCGGCTACCGCCTCATGGAAATCCACGGACCGCTGATATGGAGCGTTGATGCTGCACTCGCGTTTGACATAGACATTATGAAGGCGAAAATTGACGCATCCGGAATGAAGTGTGCCGGACTCTATCCACCGGGATGGGGTGGACAAGACGATGCCGATGTTGATGCACGCGCGGGCGCGATTGCGAGGTGTGTCGAAATTGCTGAAGGACTTGGCGCAACACATTTGACGACAAGCGGCGCGCAACGCAGAACAGACCCGGGCGCGTTGGACAGGGTAACCGCTTGTGTACGTGAGGTGTTGCAACGCATGCCAGCAGAAAGTCAAATCAAGTTAACGCTTGAACCGCATCACGGAAATGTCCTTGAACAGGCGGAGGATTTCCAAACGGTTTTAGAGGCTATTCCAGATGAACGGGTCGGTGTTTGCATAGATACCGGGCATTTCCACTCGTCCGGTGTAGACACGCTTGCTGCAATTCGTCAATTCGCATCGCGTCTATATGCGGTACACCTCAAGGATCATCTCGGTGCCGTATCCGTCGGTATCGGGCGCGGTGAACTCAACCTCAGGCAGATTATTGAGACCCTCCAAGCGGTAGATTACCAAGGCAACCTAACGTTGGAACTCGAAGTCGAGGACCCAGAAAATCTACCCCGTTATACTGAGGAGGCGTATCTCTATCTCAGCGGGATGCTCGGTTTACGGCTATAGTTCCCATGTTTTGATGAAATCCGCAACACCGAAATTAGCGGGCATCTCATTAAAATAGTAATGCATCGGACCGGATTGGAAACCCGGTAGATACAGCTCTTCATCGGTTTTGAGAAGCGCGTCAAGCGGCTTAAAACGGTCCCAGAGGACCTCTGCTTCTTCCTTCGTAAACTGTTCCGCGAACGGCGGTCCCCAATTAAGTGTGATGGCGTGGAAACCTTTGCCGCGATTCTTGAGATCATCTGGAAGGTCTGAAAGATCACAACCGTGTGCCTGTGCCACAAAACAGGCAGCTTTGCACAAAAAGACGGTTGAGAGCATTTTCCCTTTTTCACCTCTGCTCGGATGCAAATTGTCGAGGGCAGTGTGATAAGCATCAGGACTTTTGTTGATGACTGCCCGGAGCGCGTTTTCTGTCCACACTTGCATCTGAGCACTGCGTTCATTCCACCGGTGGAACTTATCTCGCACTTCTGGCGATAGGTAATCAATATAATCGAACGCTTGGTAATGGGTGTGGTTTGAAAACCCGCCGTGAATCGTGCGCCGCATCTTCCGGCTGTAGTTGCTGCCCCAATGCAAAATAGGCAAAATATAAACAACCCCATCACCGGCGTTGAGATGTGTCTGAACCGCGCTCGGTAAGGGGACTTTCGGATCCGCCAACAATTGTTGGTTTTCCGCTTCTGTATTCACACGCAGGTGGCTACCCGGAAGTACCCATAACACATTGTCGTCGTAGAGTGAGAGATTCCACTGCACATAGCGCGGTCCCGTCTCCACAATATCGTCAATATAACCTTGCAATGGCGCGGTATCAATAGGGTGGTGGTCACGATGCCATGCGGCAGGTCCGCAGTCTTTGATTGGACTGCACATAAGCATCATCTCGGTGACACCTGCATCCGCCTCGCCGAGCAGTTCAGTGCTTGCACCTTGCATATTTTCGTGCGCCCAAATTTCGACAGTGCTTGCCGTCTTCTCATCAATAAGTTTTGCGAGCGGATCGCGTCCAAGAAGTAAACGCGGCTGTGGCGAAGTCTCCCATACGCCACCCGGTGGATCGTTTGCGGAACGGTCTCGCGCCCAAATTTCCCGCTGGCGGGATACCATCAACTCATAACTCTCTCGAAGCGCATCTAATTCTTCCGGCGGAACCACTTCTCGGAGAACGAGATACCCCTCTTCCATGAATTGGGTCCGGTTCACTTTCATGATATATCTCCGGTTGTGTGTTATCCACGTCCGACATAGAGTTGACCGACAGGTAGGACGGTCGCGTCTAACATATTGATATGCGGTGGTAGGGTTGCCATCAGGACAGCGGCTTGTGCGAGCTCGTCAACGTCCATCATCGGTTCAACCGGTGGCTGCGACTGATTTTGATGCCGTTCGACGTAGGTGTTACCAGGTTTCAAACAACTCGCTGTGATCCCGTGCGGTCTACCTTCAAGTGCTGTTACCTGTGTCAATCCCCAAATCCCGAATTTAGTGGCACTATAAGGGGCAGTGCGCGGACGGACTCGATGTGAGGAGATACTGCCGACGTTAATAATACGTCCGCCTTCACCTTGTGCCTTCATAATCCGAAATGCTTCACGCGTGCAGAGAAACGGTGCCCTAAGGTTCACACTGACGACCCAATCCCAATCCTCTGTCGAGAGTTCATCTATAGGACCGGCATTGAACGCACCGGCGTTGTTTACGAGGATGTCCAAACGACCGTATTCCGCTATCGCTTTTTCAAAGAGCGCTTTAATCTGCTCTTCGTCGGTTACGTCGGTCGGAACAGCCAACACCTTTGTGCCATTTGCGCGTAATTCGTTAGCAGTCTGTTCGAGGAGTTCGGCGTTCCTTGCGGCAATCGTCAGACTCGCGCCTTCAGCAGCAAGTCCTCTCGCAATACCTTTACCGATACCGCGGTTTCCACCCGTTACAATCGCAAATTTCCTATCTAATTGACCCATTATTAAGTTCCTTTCTTTTTATGAAAACAGTTCTGCTAATAAAGATTCTGTTCTAACTGCTTGTACCGTGTCACCCGCAAGTCGCATCGCTGCTATGTGTGTATGCAGAAATGCTAAATCTTCAGCCGTATCTACATCATACCACAACGGTAAGAGTCCAAGTGTTACTTCTGCTTCACGGATGCGTGTAACTGTCTGTTGAAAGACATCCGCTGTGCTCCATGCAATATCTTCAAATACGTGTGGTACTGCCGTTGTTAATGCTGCAGCGGAGAAACCGATAAGGTAATAGCCACCATCTGTACTCGGTCCGACAACGGTATCCTGTGAGTCGAGCAGTGTGATTGCTTGGGAGATATATGAAATCGGTAGCGTCGGGCTATCGGATCCGACGAGTAAAATCTTTGTATATCCGTGTTTCGCTGCCCACTGTGTTGCTGAGGTGAGCCGTTCCCCAAGATCAATTCCCACTTGTGGGATGTAAATAGCATCGTCTCCGATTAACGTTTGTAGATCGGGTTGTGCGTCTGCAGGGGTATACGCAGTGATTAAGTCCACATTGGAGAGTTCAGCAAGTGCCCTACACCAATCTGTGAGAAACGCTGCATAGAGTGTCGCCGCTTGTTCCGGTGAAAGCGATGGTGTCAGCCGCGTCTTGACCGCGTTTGGTATCGGGTTCTTAGCGAAAACAATCACACAAGTCTTCACCGGTAAATTCCTTATTTTCGTAGTTTTATTCCTATAGTAGCAACAAATGTTCCCTTTCTACAAATGGAGTGCTTGACGTAGCCGCGACAGTAACCTTCCCGCAAAGTGTTTTTGCGGTGGATTTTCTGACTCCGCCAGTGTTTCAATATAGAGTTCCACCATGTTTTCAAAAGCCTCACGCAATTCTTCGTCGGTATCACCGTGGAAACCTGATATTGCATCAATATTGACAATATGGCCGACAAAGCATTCATCTTCGTCGCTATAGATAATTTCTGCGGTATAGCCTTTGTACGTCATTGTCTTCATGGCGTGATTCCTACCTGTTCTAAAAATTCTCTCGCTTTTCGGACGTGATATCGCTTTGCCTCTTTTTGAGGGTGAGGTCGATGAAAAAGGGCATCTTCATCTTTCAGTTTAAAAGTCACAATCGATCCGCTTCCTTCCTTTTTTGTAGCACCAAGTGCCATGAAAAGTGCTTCAATACGCCGCCATGGCAACGTGGCAGGAGTCTGTGTGCTAAAAACAGCCTCCAATGTCCTTTGATGTTTTTTGTTTAAGCGTGCGTTCATATTATAGCCGTGGGTGTGCTTTAACGCTTAACTCTACCATATACCTGTTGAAGTGTCAACTTAAAAATTCTGTTTCACCTACCACTTTAATACCAAACCCGGTACACAGGTATCTCAAAGACAGCCCCCACTAAACTCCAAAACGTTCCGGTCAGAAAGTCGCCCAAAATCACGCCAACAAAAAATGGAGCCGCTTTCCGATATGTTCGTAGTCCCCCGAATTTGAGTAAGACCGCCTTGATGAACCAACCGACACAAACTGCGCTCCAGCCCCAAACCATCCCTGCGGATAAACCGAGGGCGTAGCCTGCTGGATGGAACGGAAACCAGATGAACTGTTTTCTCAAGAACATCAATCCCAAAGTGAACAGCGAAGCAAACGCTGTGAAGCTCAAGCCTGTGCTATCTGGCGCGTGTGGTTGTTGCAACCACGGCAGCAGCAGACGTTCAAAAGTCTCAATACCGATACCGATGATGTATCCCTCAGATTGCACCGCGCCGTGCTGATACATGAGGTGCAAATACGCCCAGAACGAAACAGGCGTAGCAACCAATAGCGCGACGATCATAGCAATCGCCATCTTTTTCTGCGAGAGCCTTGCGCGTTCCGCTATTTTAAACCCTTCAAGCTGACTCGGCATCGGGTGTGAGACGTTATCCCGGACATACGGGTATAGAAAAGAGAGAAGCGTTAAATTCGAGGCACCGATCCGTCGCACACCTAATACCGAGACGAGCATCAGTTGTGGATGCGTCCAAATCACCTCATGGTAAGGCACACCGACCGCCGCCCTCGCGTATGTTATGGCGATGGATATGAGAACATAGAGACATAGGAAAGCGAGCAAAATTCCGACGGACATACCAGCCTGTTGGAAGATGATAACGAGAATCACAGTGCTTATCAAGATGCCGAGCAGCGCAGTGCGGTATTGAAACGGCTCGTTTGTGGAAGTGGGAGGCTTCAAAGCGAGAGTAAACACCGTTTTCAGGTGCTTGCGACTTGCCCATAAGACTAAAATCCCAAGCGTCAACCATGCACCGATGCCCTGTTGATTGTAGTAAGGGAAACCCGGTAACGATTTCCAGCCACCGATGCTGCCCAAAATCAACTGGAATTTTGTAAACAGGAAAAAGAACCAGACCGAAAACGACAACTCAAGTGGCACAAAGAAGGTTAACCCAATAACCCAAGGATAAAAGAAGATCGGCAACCAGCCGATAGCACTCCAAGGTTTCGACGTAAAAATTTTCGCCCCGAAATCGGGAATTTTGAGCGGCACGCCGGGGATAAAAGGATAGAGGAAATGGAGTCCGTTGAGGAACTCTACCGCCGCACAAATGCCGAACCCAAGCCATAACAATCTTCTTGAGAAAAACTGCGGGGTGGTTATTTCTATCGGGAGTTGTGCAATCGGATAACTCAACCGTTCCCGCTCACTCCATTGCAAACGCTGGATGCTATTGAAGCACATCAGAATAAAGAAAAGCACAAATGTGACAAATGACCAAAGCAGTGTGGGACCTATCCACGCTAACAGATGTTTGGCTGTGTATAGGGTTGAGTTGCCTTCAAAGAAACCGATGAGTGCACTTTTGTCTTGGATTGTGAACCAAGACGGAATATATCTATGGAAAAGTGCTGCGTATTCGTTTTCAAAAGTAGCGAACCAGAACGGATGCGCGAGAATTCCCAAGATAAAGTCCATCGGATTATGTCCAGAGACAAGGCAGAGCATGACCAGCATCTGATAGACGATGAGAAGTTGCGCACGGTTCAAGGCGAGTTGTGGGCGGAACCGCTTGAGCAGTGTATTGAGTAATACGAGAAAAAAGAGATTGACAATCGGGGTGATAAACAGGGAGGCATAAGCAGGATTTAAGGAGTGGTGGATACCGCTGACCAGCGCAATCCAATACGCATTAATCAGAATCAGGACTATACCGATGGCAAGTGGAAGCAGGAGCGAAGTCGTTTCAGTACTAATTTGAGGTTGAGGTCTCTTTTCTGACATGACTGCCTTTCAACGCGAAAAGAGTGTAAACACTGTCTAAGGCGGTTTTCTCAATATCATCTTCATTAGGAAGCGGTTGTGTGGTGATTCGGGTCAACAACTCAATATAAATATCCCACGCCGCGTTTTTATCAGTGACTGACAGATCGAATTCCATTTCTATCACCGGGGGTTCCACCTTTAAACCAGTAAGATTCCATTTCTCAAATAGGTCTTGGAGACGCATTTTATATGTCCTTAATTTCTATAGGTGGAGTGCTTGACGCAGGCGGGATAATAATCTGCCCGCGAGGTGGTTTTGCGGTGGATTTTCGGGTTGCTCTTTGACTCTGATATGAAGATCCACTACGTTTTCAAAGGCAATACGCAATTCTTCATCGGTATCCCCGTGGAAACCTATAATATCATCGCTAGGGTCAACAACATGGCCAACAAAACACTCATCTTCATTACTATAGATAATTTCCGCTGTATATCCTCTGTAAGTCATTGTTTTCATGGTGTTATTCCTACTTTTTTAAGGAAATCTCGTGCATCACGGACATGGTATCGCTTTGCCTCTTTTTGCGGATGAGGTCGGTGAAACGTGGTATGTTCCCCCATCAATTTGAAAGTCACAGTTGATCCGCGCCCTTCTTCTTTTGTAGCACCAAGTGCTGTGAAAAGGGCTTCAATACGCCTCCATGGCAATGTCGCCGGAACTTGTGGACTAAAAATAACCGCTAATGTTCTTTGATGTCTTTTGTTTAAGCGTCGATTCATTATTGTAGCCGTAAAGGATTACCTCTTGTGAGAGGTAACTCATAAGTCATCAAGATCAAAATCAATCCACACAATATCGCCAGCCTCTGGAATGTATTCTAACATAAGTCCCGTGTTCCTACCAGACTTCATTTCCAACTGCGGGTCCGGTGGGGATTTCTTTATGCGCGTTTTCTTCTGTGACTTGGGCTACAAGGTCCTCTAACTTAAGACGCGGTAGTTTCACGGTGCGACGAGTTTTTGCACGTTATAGTAAAATCGAAAAATAAGTTTACACTTTCAACCGCCGGTAGGTTCGGAATGTAATACAAGGAATGGATTTAGTCTATTCCCAGACTAAATCCCCTAACCGAACCGATGTTGAATGTCCAAGTAATTATAGAATCTACTATAATGCGGGTTGCTATCCGTTGCTTTAACATCCTTTTGATTATCACATTTCTTAGAAACTAAAGAAGCATCAAATTTCGTTAGATTTTTCTCGGAACGTAATGTTTTTTCTCCCATGATATATCTCCTTCTTGTGATGCGTTGGCTGCTACCGGTCCTCAATCATCTCACGAACAGGCGGGTTCGCTGGCTCCACCGGTTCAGGACGCTGATCCAACCACCACGCAAAGAGGACAACCAAGCACGCAAGCACCATCGCACTCAGTGCCATCGGGATACCTGTCGATTTCCCATCACTTGCATCAATCTGAGATTTAGCAACAACCGCAGATACGATAGTAGCAACAGCCAACACAAGGTTTACAGTCCACGGCACCTGAAAAAGCACGGCGATGAGTGAAACCACTGCAACAGTAAGACTCAATTGCGCAAGCGGATGGTAAGGGGTCGCATCCAATTCGTCAGCATCGGCGACATCGCTATTCCCACGTGAGACAGGCGTAGGCGCGCCCTCTTGATACGTCATCTCGATGAGACGGATAAATTCCGCAAGGAGTTTCTCTTCCTGAATCCACTCAAACAAATCGGGATATTCGTGGCGGAGCAGGATGACAAACTCTTGGCGTTGCGCACTAAAATCTGTAAACTCTTCCCAGTCGCTTTCTGGTACCGTGACGTAGGGCTCGGGACCGACGCGGATTTCATAGCCTTGTCCAGCAACATAGACAACACTCCCGATACCTTCGCGTGCCGCCATTGTAACGACTGACGAATCACCGGGATCAGAATCTTGAGGTGTGTCTTCCTGCGCGACCGCCATATCGCGTTGTTTAAGTGCATCCGCGGCCTCTTGAGATTTCGCCACCATTTCATTATCCGTGACGGCTACGCCGATACGGCTGACCAGTTCCATCGCTTCTACTTCATGTTCTGGGTCCACAAGGAGCGCAGTCTGCTTCTCTGCTTTTAATGCAACGGGTCGGCATCGGATCTGTTGTGCATTCAAAGTGGTTTGAATCAGATTTGCTTCCCATTCGTCGCTGGTGCGATGGATTTCTACCCATTCACTGGTATCGCCGATAGCTTCACCGAACAATTGCGATACCTGTCGGACTTGCCCTTGGCTCGCTTGGGCACCCTGGGGTGGGCTAACACTTTTTTCTCTCATAATATTTCCTCTGTAGTGTGTGGAGACATCTTAGTACGCTGCTAACAGCTCCGTGTAAACTGTCTCCGTCAAAGCGGTGTTCTTTTCACTGCTAAAGAGTTGCACTGCGCGATCGCGGGCAGCTTTTCCCATTTCTATCAATCGTTCTCGATCCGTTGCCAGTGTTGTGATCGCCTCAGCAACTGCCGACGCGTCTTCAGGTGGCATTAAAATCCCTGTTTCGGGGGTGACGAGTTCTTTGCTACCACCGAGCGGCGTTGCGATAACCGGTTTACCGACTGCCATCGCCTCAATGATGGTACGTGGACATGCTTCAGGGATAATTGACGGCACCAACACAATATCCAGCAGACTTGTTACGATACGTGTATCCGACAAAAATCCGGTGAAGATAACCGAATCTTCAATACCTAAGTCTGCGACCTCCTGTTTGAGTGTGTCCATATAGTCAACATCTTTTTGGAAGTAGGGGCCCCCTACGATGAGCAATTTTACGTTTATCTTACCTTTGAGTTCTTGCATGGCTCTGACCAGGAAGTGGATGCCTTTTTCTGGTGTAATTCGAGTTACGACACCAACGAGTATAGCAGCGTTAGGCGCATCCGAAAAAAGCTCCGCCCGAAGCACTTCCACATCTTCTGGCGATGCCTGAAAAGCGTCTAAATCCACACCGTTATAGATAAGCGTCTGCTTTTCCGTTGACGCAAAATCCCACCGCGTTGCCTCGGACACCAGAATCACGCGATGCAGCAGTCTCTCGCAGAATCTGTCCAGAACCCCGTATGAGGTTGCATAGCGTTTGTGCATCAGGATAGGGATCCGGTTTATTTTCGCAACAATCCCGCCAAGGAGTGCTACCGAAAGAGAGTTCGCATGGATGAGGTCAATCGTATGTCGCCGCACTGCCTGATGGAGTTCAAAGATGACTTGCAGTTGCCGCAAATCTTCAAACAGATCGTGAAGGGTGAATCGTTTCACTTTATCGGTTTTATTGTGTGCTGCCGGCAGAGATAGTGGAATAACACGCGCCGCTGTCTTTTCAACCTCTGCTGCAAAAGCACTATCGCCGAGACATCCGACAAAAGGTGTAAACTGCGCCTTGTCTAATCGGTTGAGCAAGAGTAGAAGACTTCGTTGTCCGCCACCGATGCCTGAACCGCTATCGAGATATAGGATATTGGATTTTGATGTGTCGGATGTTTTCATCTTCAAGACTATCTAATATGGATTGGGAACCTGCATCATCGCTGTATAAGATATTCGCGTCTGCAAGCGTTATGTCGATTTTTATATAGGAATCGGGCAGGGCATCTGCCATCCGCTCGGCCCACTCAATGATGCAAATGCCATCACCTTCCACATATTCGCTGAGTCCGAGTTCCGCAATCTCTTCGCTGTTTTCGAGCCGATACAGATCAATGTGGTAGATAGGCACTTTCCCGTTGTATTCGTTAATCAGAATGTATGAAGGACTGCTAACAATCTCATCAGGGGCAATTCCTGCACCGCGCGCGATGCCTTGTGTCAAACAGGTCTTGCCGGTTCCCAGATCACCGATAAGCGCGATAACATCCCCTTGTTTAAGCGTTTTGCCGATTTTTTCGCCGAGTACTTGGGTCTCTTCTGGACTTTCTGTTTTAAAGTTTTCGTTTCTGTTTTTCATCTGTTCTCAGGCTCCAGCTGCGCACCGTAAAATCTCTTCTTGTGTTAGGTTATCGTTGGTAAATTCACCTGTGATTTTACCTTCATGTAGCACCAATACCCGGTCGCTCATCCCTAAAATCTCCGGCAGCTCGGAGGATACAAACACAATCGCAACGCCCTCATCCGCGAGTTTTGCCATCAGCGCGTGAATTTCTGCTTTCGCACCAACATCAATACCGCGCGTGGGTTCGTCAAGGAACAGCACCTTCGGATGCGTCATCAACCACTTCCCCAGCACGACTTTCTGTTGATTTCCACCACTGAGATGGTTCACAGGGACCGCCAGTGAGGTCGTTTTAATCTGGAGAGAATTCACGTAGTGTTCGCTTTTTTCAGATGCCGCGTCGTGATTAATTATCCCGTATGATGTCAAGTCTGCCGATAAACCGAGATTCACCAGCGTCATATTGCGGGTGACATCCGCATCTAAGAGGAGTCCGTAGCGTTTCCTATCTTCGCTGACGAGCGCCATGCCTTGCTGGATCGCTTTGCACGGCGCGTGTATCTCAACCGGTGTGCCTTCTATGAAGATCCCTCCGATCCATTTACCATCGTAAGCACCAAAAATGGTACTAATCAGTTCCGTCCTACCCGCGCCCATCAGACCCGCAATGCCAAGGATCTCCCCGCGTCGCACCTCAAAACTGACGTTTTCAAGTCGCGGCGGCTCCGATGGATAAGTGCTTAAGTTTTCGACCCGTAGTGCGGCTTCTTCTCGCTTTGAACCGTTGTCAATGCTTGAGCGGGCTTGCCGTTCTGGAAAAAGTATTGTTAACGCTCTGCCGACCATCTGTGAGATTAATACATCTTCGGTGCATTCAGGAGATTTAATAGATTGCGTTGCTACCGTTTTGCCGTCACGTAAGACTGTCACGCGATCAGCGATTTGGAAAATCTCCTTGAGTTTGTGAGTAATATAGATACAAGCAACACCCTTTTCTCGGAGTCGCGTCAGAATCTGACGAAGAATCTCCACCTCACTTTCCGTCAAAGCGGCTGTCGGTTCGTCAAGCACAAGCAGCAGCGCGTTTCCAGATTGCAAACTCCGTCCTAAAGCCTTCGCTATCTCCACAAGTTGCTGCTGTCCAATGCCGAGTGCATAGACGGGTTTCTCTAAAGGGATTGCCAATCCAAACTGCGACAGGAGTTCGCCCGCCTCATGATAAAGACGATGCCTATCAATCACCCCAAATCGCCGCGGTTCCTTGCCGAGATAGATATTCTCTGCGACTGTCATTTCTGGAATGAGTGCTAATTCCTGATGGATAATAGCGATCCCAGCGCGTTCGGCATCGCGAACGGAGTGGAACTCCTGCTCGGTGTCGTTGATATGCATACTACCACTGTAAGTGCCGTACGGATAGACACCACCAAGAATCTTAATCAGCGTTGATTTGCCAGCACCGTTTTCTCCACAGAGCGCGTGGATTTCACCCGAACGCACCTCAAAAGAGGCATCGTCTAAGGCACGCACGCCGGGGAAGTCTTTGATAATTGCCCGCATCTGGAGAACTGCTGCTGCCATTGTTAATCAACACTCCGATCCTCAATTTTCTGTTATTGTAGCAGAATTCGGGATGTAAATCAAGTTTCCTGATAAAAATAAGTTTGCTTTCCTATGTTATATGTGTTATGATATATAATGTAAATTTGGCGTAAGTGTAGATGAATAACACCATTTGACAAATCAAATATAAAGTGATATGATAAGATAGACCGTGTGGTACATAACAGACATCTCAATATAGCACGGATTCTTAATTTCGGAGGATATCATGGCTGAAGAAAAAGAAAAAAAGGAAGAAATGGTACCCGTTACCGCTGAATATGCAGTCGTTGATCAAGTGGACGACCAGGCGATCGTTGAGCTAATGACTGGACAAACGATTCAGGATTACGTCTATTCTTTTAAACAGGGCGGACGCACCGTTGAGGGGTTAACCTTAGCGGGTATTAACGAAGCCGCTAACCGCCGTGGTGGTATTCAAGTTGAAGAAGTTAAGTATGAAGAACTTGAAAATTCTTGGATCGCCACTGCCAAAGCGGTTGATACAATCACAGGTTCATCTCGCTACGGGGCGTATGAGCAGCCGAAGATGGCTGGCGGCCGTTCCGATCCGTTTGCGTTCACGAAGGCAATTCACAAAGCGCAACGGAACGCGATTAAGCAGCTCATACCTGTACCCGTGATCCGCGAGGTGCTAAACTTCTATCTGCATCGGAAAGCTGGAAGTGGTAATTCAGCACCACAACAGCAGATACCGCAGGCTGCCGGAAACATCGCACAAGCCCAAAAAGCCGCTTTCGCAATCGCGAATAACCTCGCCGAGCCGCTTGAGAAAAAGGGAATCACGAAGGCAGCTCTCTGGGATTACATTAAACGTAAATACAGTGTGGAATCTCGAAACGACATGAGCGAGATGCAATGGACGCAGCTTTCGGCGGAACTCAAGGCGGCGGAAACGACACCACAACTACTCAATGACTTATGTGAGCGCATCAAACAATTAACAGCAGCTGTCCAAGAGAGCGATGTCCCGCCATCTGAGGAACCCACGGAGCAAGAAACAACATCTACCGATGAAATAGAAGGAAAAGGTACAGAAGCAAAAGGTACACCTTTTTAATCCATCTCGCTACTCTGTAAATCTCAGCGTTGTGTATTTCCGTGCTAACAACTGAGCAGATACTCGCGACTCCGCAGGGCATCTTGCAAAGAATGTGCAGTCGGTGTGTTTTCAAGGAGCAGATCGCCAGTATAGTGCCGCGTTTTCAAATGTTCCGCAATCGCACGGAAGTCGACATAACCGTCGCCTACTTCTGAAAGCACTCCGGTTTCTGTTTTCTGTTTGAAATGGACCGACGTGAGGTCTGTCATCTCAACAGCACGCCAGAATTCAGCCGGTGGGTTTACCGTTGTTCCGTCAGCGCGGTATGTGTTCGTCTCGTCATACGTGAGTTTCGCACCGCCTGCGACTGCTAACTTCAAAGTTAACGTGGCAGTTTGACGAGCATTCTCTACGGCGAAAACCATCGGATACTCCGGTAGGAGTGCAGCATAGTGTTTGAGGTTAGCGATCGCTGCGGACGCATCAATATCGCCTTCAGTATCAAGGTCAACGAGGCGGAGTCTCGGTCTCTCTGGACACAGTAGGTAAGCTAACTTTTTCGCCTTGATTATCTGTTGTGTGTCCGTTTCGGTGTCGGTGGCGCGTGAAAGCCACGAGTGAGACATGGCATAACTCAGCGTGAGTCCAGACGCTTTCTGTGTAAAGCCAGCAATTGCCTCAAAAAGCGTGACATGTTTCGTTTGATATGGCTGTTTAGTCCAGACAGCATCACAGAGGGTCCGGAATTCAGCATCGGTGTACACAGACATCGCGATTTCAAGTTCCTCGATGAGTTGTCCGAAGTCGGAGTTACGGAGGTAGTCGCCTTCACGGACCTCTATATCCTTAAACCCATTCGCACCGAATTCCACCATGAGTTCATCAAAGCTGGCACCATTTGCTATCTCTTCAGCCCAGATATTGGTTACAATTCCGAGTTTTTCAAACATTTTGACATCCTTGTTCTGTTAGGGTATGATATACAGCAAAACATTATAGCATATTTTGGGGAGTTTGATAATACGTATGGCACAAAATGAGAAATTTACCGATCAACTCAGGCTCGCTGCTGCACCGATTTGGGAAGCGGATCTTAAACATCCGTTCGTTCTCGGTATGGCTGATGGCAGCCTTCGAAAAGAGAAGTTTAAATTCTACCTGATTCAGGATTATCTGTTCTTACTCGACTATAGCCGTGTGTTCGCGTACGGTGTTATCAAGGCACATGATGAGGCGACGATGGCGATGTTTTCGCAACTGGTCAATGAAACCCTGAACACTGAGATGGATTTACATCGTGGGTATTGCGAAAAATTTGGTATCACTGCTGCAGAGATGGAAGCAGCACCGATGGCACCTACAACACATGCATATACGCGACATGTACTCAACGTAGCGGAAACCGGCACTTTGGCGGATCTCGTCGCGGGTGTTCTGCCGTGTCAGTGGGGCTACGCCGAAATCGGCACAACGCTTGCCCAACAGGGCGGGTCCCCGGAACCGCTCTATCAGGAATGGATTGACATGTACGCCTCTCCTGAATTTTTGTCATTGGGTGAATGGTTGCGAGGACTCCTCAACAATCTCGCTGCTGAGTATAGTGCCGCCGAGAGAGAACGGATCAAAAATTACTTCTTGACGAGTAGTCGTTATGAATACCTCTTTTGGGATATGGCTTACACACAAGAAGCGTGGAAAATTTAACTTGTGTCGGTTAAACATCTGTATACGGAATAGCAACGTGAAATACGCTACCTGCCCCTAAAGTGCTCTCCAGCCAAATCCGTCCATTGTGGCGGAGCACGATATGTTTGGCAATTGCCAGTCCTAATCCTGTGCCTCCCATTTCGCGGGCACGTCCTTTATCCACACGATAGAACCGCTCAAATACACGAGGTTGGGATTCCATCGGGATACCGATACCTGTATCTTTTATATGCACGATAATTTCTTCCGAGGCTATATTGGCACCTTCAAATGCTTCACTTGTGCTGATCTCTGCTGAAACCGTAATTGTACCGCTATCGGGTGTATATTTAATCGCGTTGTCAATCAGATTTACAAGCACCTGCATGAAAAGTTGGTGATCTACGCTAACCTTAGGCAGACTGTCAGAGACCTCCCATTTTAAAACCAATTCGGATTCCTCTAATATAGGCTCAAACACGTCTAAAATGGGTTCATAAAAGGTATTGAGGTGGCACGGTGTACGTTTCAACTCAACATCACCAGACTCAAGTCGAGAGAGTTCGAGCAGATCCGAAACTAATCTTGAAAGCCGGGACGCATGATTGAGGATTTTCACGACAAACTGTTCTTGTGTTTTTGTGCGTGTGGCATCTTCACTCAATAAGGTCTCAGCGTAACCCCGGATGGTTGTCAGTGGCGTACGAAGTTCGTGCGAGACATTCGCCACGAAGTCCGCGCGAATCCGCTCTAACTGTCGTTCCTTACTCACATCGTGGATGACGACAACGTATTCTTCCTCTTCGCCAGTAGCGACGGGCACAACCGTGACTTCCGCTTCCGGTTCCGTTAGATTACCGAGACGGATTTCCGCGAACGCGACTGTTTCTGTCTGCTCTGCTGTTTGTAGCAGTGTTTGTAACTCAGGAATCCGATTGATTTCGATCAGTGCTTTTCCGACATAAGTATTCGGAAGCGACAACATAGAGATAGCCATCGGGTTAGCATAGGTAATTTCCGACGCACCGTTGACGAGTAGCACACCTTCACCCATATCTGTCAGGATGGTTTCCAAACGCCGGTGTTCTTCCGAAATTCTATCAATCTGTTCCTGCACCCTGTCTGCCATTAGGTTGAAATTCCGTGAGAGTTGCCCGAGTTCATTCTTAGAGTTGATCGGTACGCGCGAGTTTATATCGCCAGCAGTAAGCGATTCGGTCATCTGGGTTAATTTTTCAATTGGTTTTGTGATGATCCTTGTAGAAAAAATGCTAAACACAATCGCGAGAATTAATCCAGCCACACTTGCAAGCAAAACCATCCGCCGGAGATTGTCGATTGCTGTATTGACGGCTTTCATCGGCAGCGCGACGCGGCAAATACCAATCAGCGTTTCCGCACCGTTTGGTGAAGTTTGCCGATATATGGGTGTCGCGTAGTAACGAAATTCTGTCTGCGTTGTATCGCTGTAGCGGTCGCGAATACCGCTGCCGAATTGGAGTGCATCCTCTACCTCTGGACGTTTAAGGTGGTTGTCCATTTCGCGCAGTGCCTGTCCATCCCGTTCTGTATCACCCCAGACAACACCATCCAAGTCGATGAAGGTCACCCGAGCCTTGCCGGTCTTTCCGAGTCTATTGATAAGCGGATCTATCGCGGCGTAGGTAAAGTTACCTTTAGCAGGCAGTTTTTCGATGAGGAATTCCCGAGTTAATGCCGCCTGAATTTCCAATTCGCTGGTAATCCGAGTACTCATCGAATCTTTGAGCATCGCCCCAAGATAGAGGTACATCGCGAATAACACCAAAAGCACGATGCCTATGTACCTAAGCGTCAGTTGTGTGCGGATGTTCATCTATCAGTTGTCCTTGGATGCTTGATATTATCTGACTTTTACCCGTTTGAAGTCTGTTGCGCGCTGTGGAGGCGTGCCACACAAACCTATAATAGACATTATAACGATTTAATTGTAAGTTTAGTTGGTCTATGATAAAATCAGAA
>VXZK01000313.1 GCA_009845545.1 Candidatus Poribacteria bacterium | reverse complement strand
GTATACAGACTTCTTAGAAACTTATACTGCTCATATCCAAAAAAACGGCGATGGGTGGATCGGATGGATCCCGGAAGTGCCAGAGGTCAAATGTGAAGAAAACAGCCGACAGAAATTGCTGAAAACCCTTGAGAGCGAACTTCACACCGTCTTAAAAACTGAATGGGAGGAATGGTGTAAGCAATTTGAGGGAGACGTAAAGGCGGGCAGACTGGACCATCTCAGTGAGAAAGCCCTTCAGGATTTGCGGGCAGGTAGGTGCAAAGATCTATAAAACTACACCTGAATTCTGGGCACACTATCGAAACCTACCACAAGAGATACAGCAACTTGCCGATAAAGGTTTTGAACTGCTGAAGCAGAATCCAAGGCATCCCTCTTTACACTTGAAGAAAGTGGGCACACGATGAGCAGCACGAATCAATAGAGACTATCGCGCCTTAGCACGTGAGGAAAATGGTGATCTTGTTTGGTTTTGGATAGGAAAACACGACGAATATATGAGACTAATTCAATAACTATAAACTTCTGTAATATTATCTATAAATAACATATTATGTTAACAATCGGCAACCTCAACATTCCAAATTTCCCACTATTACTTGCACCGATGGAAGATGTCAGCGATCCGCCGTTTCGCGTCGTCTGTAAAGAAAACGGCGCGGACCTTATGTATACGGAATTCATTTCCTCCGAGGCACTGATCCGCGACGCAGCACCAAGCGTCGCCAAGTTAGACATCTTTGAAGCGGAACGACCTATCGGTATCCAAATTTTTGGACATGACATCAATTCCATGCGCGCCGCTGTCGAAATCACTGAGAAAGTCCAACCCGATATCATCGACATTAACTACGGTTGCCCTGTCAAGAAGGTCACATGTAAAGGCGCAGGTGCGGGTATCCTGAAAGATATACCCAAAATGGTGAAGATGACTGATGAAATGGTGAAAACCACCGACCTGCCTGTAACCGTCAAAACTCGGCTCGGTTGGGATGACAATACGAAATACATCGTTGAAGTCGCAGAGCGGCTACAAGATGTCGGCATTAAAGCCATCGCGATTCACGGTAGAACCCGGCGGCAGATGTATAAAGGCGAGGCAGACTGGACACTCATCGGTAGGATTAAGGACAATCCGCGTATGACGATCCCTGTCTTCGGCAACGGTGATGTTGACAGCCCCCAGAAAGCAGCACAGATGCGGCAACAATACGGCGTTGACGGTATCATGATCGGACGTGCAGCGATCGGCTACCCTTGGATTTTCAACGAGATCAAACACTACTTTGCGACCGGCGAATTGCTCCCCCTGCCCTCGATAGATGAGCGCATCGCTGCTTTTAGAAAACATCTTGATTTTTCTATCAAATGGAAAGGCTTAAGACGCGGGCTACTGGAGATGCGTCGGCACTATACCAACTATTTCAAGGGCATTCCACACGTCAAACCTTTTCGCTATCGCCTCGTCACGTGCGATAGTTACGACGGTGTTTTGGGGATTGTAGATGAACTCCGCACGCACGCTTTGATGGCAGCCACGTCATAACTCTTTCTTGTAGGAGCGATTTCCCGGTCGCGACTTGTCACGGCGGTCCCCCTTTCCCTGTAGGAGCGATCTCCCGGTCGCGACTTTCGCTGGCGACTGGTGGCTGATAACTGAAAAATCCCTTGACTTGAAAGCCAAATAATTTTATCATATAAAAAACATATCTCCAGAACAAAGGATTCACAATGGATAAAATACCCTTTATGAAACTCAGTGGTGCGGGTAACGACTTTGTTATCATCAATAATTTGGCAGAGATTGTTGATAGCACCGATACGGATTTTGTGCAAAAGCTCTGCCAACGCCGTATGTCCGTCGGAGCCGATGGCGTTCTCCTCGTCGAAAAGGCAGACGATGTCGATTTTCGCATGCGCTACTTCAATGCCGATGGTGGTGAAGTCGAAACTTGTGGCAACGGTGCACGTTGTATCTCCAAATTCGCCTACCTGAACGGCATCGCCTCTGAACAGATGCGATTTCTGACAAACGCCGGAATTTATGAATCCGAAATAGCCGGTGAGAACGTTAAAGTCCGTATGAGCGATCCCACAGATATCCGACTGAATGTTCCGCTCCAACTCGATGATGGGATGCACGCCATCGGTTTCGCGAATAGCGGTGTACCGCATGTCGTCTTCTTTGTTGAGGACTTGGAAGATACGGATGTCTATAATCTCGGACAGCAGACACGCTATCACGACAACTTCAAACCTGATGGCACTAACGCTAACTTCATCCGTATTGCGTCACCGGGGTTAATAGATATTCGGACCTACGAACGCGGTGTCGAAGATGAGACACTTGCTTGTGGTACTGGGTCAATCGCTTCCGCTATTATTGCTGCAAGGTTAGGCAAGGTCGAACCCCCTGTTTCTGTTAAAACAGCGAGTGGCGTCGTTTTGAAGATCCATTTTGAAGTGGAAAATGGAACAGCGAAAAACGTTTATCTTGAGGGTGATGCTCGCGTTATCTACGTCGGTGAGCTCACTACGGATGCATGGAACTATTAAAAGGAGTAGGAGAACCCACGCCCTTGGGTTTCCGTAGCCAGCAAGGAGAGTTTACATCATGTTTCAAGGCTCTTATGTTGCACTTGTCACACCGTTTAAGGACGATGAATCGCTTGATGAAGCGAAACTCAAAGAACTGATTCAATTTCAGCTTGACGGCGGCACACACGGCATCGTCCCGTGTGGCACAACAGGCGAATCGCCCGCGCTGTCTGAGACTGAACATGACAGAGTCATAGAACTCACAGTTGAGACTGTCAATGGACAGGTCCCTGTTATCGCGGGTACCGGTTCCAACTCGACAACGCGTACGCTACGCGCGACAGCACACGCCAAAGCCGCCGGTGCGGATGCTGCCTTGATTGTCACGCCCTATTACAACAAACCTACCCAAGAGGGGCTGTACGCCCACTACATGAAAATCGCCGACACTGTGGACATCCCGATTGTCGTTTATAATGTCCCCGGGCGTTGCGGTACGGATATCCTTTCGCCGACGATCGCGCGCCTTGCTGAGCATCCAAACATCGTTGCACTCAAAGAAGCGACGGGTGAACTCAAACGCGCCAGTGAAGTCGTCAACTTGTGTCCTGATGATTTCGTCGTACTCTCCGGTGATGATGTCAACACGCTGCCGATCCTCGCCGTCGGTGGCAAAGGTGTGATCTCGGTTGTCGCGAACGTCTCACCGACGGATATCGCGGAAATGTGCAACGCTTTCCATGCTGGAAACCTTGAACTTGCACGTAAACTTCATTATAAAACGCTGCCGCTGGCAGTCAACCTCTTTATCGAAACGAATCCGATTCCAGCGAAAACCGCGCTCCAACTCATGGGCAAACTCAACGGCAAATTGCGGTTACCCCTCGCGCCGATGGAAGCTGCGAACCTTGAGACCTTACGCAACATCGTTACAGAATCTGGGTTGATTTAACCTGAAGGTGATTCAGAAATAGATGTAAGTTTGACATAAGAAGGCGAAATGCCTATGAAGCGAAAAGATAGACTGTTATCAAAGGCGAGAAATACCACAAGCAGTTTGAGTTTTCGTGAGTTTGAAATTTTGCTTGCCCAATGTGGATGGACCTTTGATCATCAAACTGGCAGTCATCGTATTTGGTATTCGCCACAGAGATACCGGCTACCCGTCCAACCGAAAGGTAAACAGGCAAAACGGTACCAAGTGAAAGAATTTATCAGCCGATACAACAAAGGAGACAGAAAGTGAGCAAAAATGTATTTGATGGATTCGCTGTGACAGTTTTTCTTGATGAAGACGGTGATTATTTAGCCCATTTTGTCGAGATGCCCAACGTGTCAGCGTTTGCAAATACACCTGAGGATGCCTTGCGAGAACTCTCCGTGGCCTGGCAAGGCGTTAAAGAGAGTTATCGTAAACATCATGAACCTATACCGCAAGCACCTCCTCCGAAAGCGGTCGAGAGCTCCCTCAACATCCCTGTTGATGCACAACTCTACTACGCCTTGGCAGACGAAGCAGCAAAAGCCGGTGTAAGTCTTTATGCTCTTGTAACACAGAAACTTGCCACATAGACACCAATCAATGATGGCAGAGGCCACCCGGCGAAACCCTTACCGAGCCATTAGAACAATTAATCTTGTGCAATCTAAGAAAAAATGGAGTTTACTCATGAGTGATTGGCAGTGGAAATCGGAGGCTTCGGTTGGGCAAGCGGAACAGCTATGCGTGCCTTCATAGAAACAGCAGTGCCAAAAGTGACACTGCTATAACAAATATCGCTTACTGTGATTCTGATAAAAATTCGTCTGGCACCAATCGATGCACTGTGTCAATCACCAACTGCTCAACACCCGGGGCGAATCGTGTTGGCGGCCCGAAATAGAGCATCGCGCCACCCCCTTCATAGCCACCTTCCGCTAACACCCGCTCCGATGGAATATAGCACGGAAACGCGTTTGAGTATGCACCTACCCACAACCGCTCCACATCTAACTCACTTTTCAGACGCAGTGAATAATCGACGACCACCTCACTCGCGAGGAAAACAACTGCCAACTCATCACCGAACGTCCACGCCTGTACGGGATAGGAGAGTTCAGTCTGTATCGACTGTCCTTTCTGTAAGCGTTCGAGGTGTTTTTGAGCATGATAGGCATCGTGAGCACCTGCTGCTACACGTGCCTCCCATTCTTCACGGGTCGGTAGGGTATCAAACGGCAGGCTAACCCGTTCAAATGCACCCGTTGGAACACTCGGAAGCGGTTTCGTATCGTTTACCAACAAACGCTGTACCTCCTGCGATAGTGCTTCACCGTGCGCTTTTGCATAAGCGAGGCGAGTATTAAAAACCTCTTCTTGTCCATCCGGCATCGGCATCATCCGGGATTCTGGATTCGCATCTGCGCCACATCCGATCGTAATTAGAGCCGTTACACCGGGGAGCGTCTCTTGGATATTCTCTTGTGCAAACCCAGCCCAATCGCCACAGATATGGTTGTCTGTACCTGCCAACGTTGTGCAATGGCAGGCGTAACTTGCCCACACGGCGCGCAAATGCCCATCTAAATCCCTAACTTGTAGGCACGGTAACGAGTGATCTACGGGACCGCCTTCTGTCCTCCGATTCTTCGCGAAACCGAGTTCACCGATGCTCCATGTCAGTTTTGAAGGTTCGCGATTTGCGAGTGCTTCCAGTGCGACGGCTTCCATCCAGTCCTTAAATTGACGGGTGTATCGGTCTATCGTTTCCTGTTGGTCGGGTGGTATATCTGTGCTAAACAGGAACGGTGCAGCGTTTGTGAGACACGGCGCACTATGTGTATGCGTAAAACACACCGCAAAATGTGCACGCGAAATGCCTGTTTTTTCTTTCACTCGGTGCGATACTTCTTCTGTCAACTCGTCTGGTAAACCACAATTTTCAACTGTCACGAGAACAACGGGGTCATCCGAATCACTGCCAATCGCGAGGGCTTTTGCCCATATCCGTTGAATAATACCGTCAGATTCTGTACGACGGCTCCCGTAGCCGCTGAGTCGTATCGGATAATCTGGCGTAATATCTACTTCTGCAACACCAACTTCTATAACACCATTGTTATCTGCCATGCGAGTTCCCCCTTGCATTGAGAATTATGAGGTGAATGCGAACAGGTGTCTATCTGAATTGTGAAAGTATCAGTATCTCACATTATTGTGCATCCACACTCATCACCTCAGCGAAAATATCTTCTAACGAGTGCTTCACTTCACGTAGCTGCCGGAGTTGTACACTGGTATCGTAAGCGAGTTGAAAAAAGAACTTTGTGTCTGTCTGTTCCAGGCTGCCGGATGTAACCCGAAGTTGTTTATCAGGACGTACTTCAACGTAATAATTGTGACCTTCCAAAGCGGTGATGTAAGTCTCGCTGTCACCGACAATCCGCAGATCAAAGGCTTGTCCCTTGTTTTGTTTTAAGGACTCTATCTGCCCTTGGATAACAACACTCCCGTGCGAGAGTGCGATGATCTCATGGCACGCAAATTCTACATCGGGCAGCAGATGCGAAGACAAAATTACATTGATACCTTTATCAGAGGAGATGTCTTTAACGAGTTCAAGCATCTCCTCTCTACCGCTGGTATCCATTCCGTTTGTCGGTTCATCAAGGAGCAGCAACTTTGGGTCGTGTATCAGTGCCTGTGCTAACTTCACGCGCTGTTTCATACCCGCTGAATATCCATCTATTGTTCGGTAACGTTCTTCATCCAAACCGACGTAGTAGAGTACTTCGTGTGCACGCTGCATAGCATCGCGCCTCGGCATTCCACACAACTCCCCAGCGTAGGAGACGAGTTGAACAGCGTTCATCCCCGGTATCAAACATTCATCTTCGGGCATATACCCGACTTGTCTTCGGATGCCTAACGGATCTTTCTGGACATTCAACCCAAACACGGCTGCTGTACCTTGATTGGGTTGCACAAAGCCGAGCAGTGTCTTCAATAAAGTGCTTTTCCCAGCACCGTTCGGTCCAAGTAGACCGACAGCACCGCCTTGCACCTCCAGCGAGAGGTTATCCAACGCAGGGGTCGTACCAAAAAAGAGTGAGACATTTTTGATTTCAATTAACATTTTTGATTTCAGAACCTCGTTCTGGATTGATATGATGGATTCGGGTTTTTGAAAAGCGTTAGGTATAGTTCTTTGGCACGCGTGTCCCAATCTGTGTCAGAATTTCATAAGAGATCGTTCCGGCGCGGTGTGCTAACTCATCAACTGTAATTTCGGCATCCCCTTGCTTGCCGATGAGTACGACCTCATCACCGACAGATACGTTATCCGTAGACTTTAAACGCACCACGCTCACATCCATGCAAACTCGCCCGATAATCGGGCGACGCGCCCCACCAATTAACACCTCACCGACACCAGAAAGCGCACGTGGATAACCGTCACCGTAACCTACCTGGACCATCACTACACGGGTCTCACGCGGTGCTTTATATCTTAACCCGTAACTAACACCTTCGCCCTCTGAGATAGTACCGATCCAACCGATCCGTGCCTTCCAAGTCAGTGCGGGTTCTAAGTTGATAGGTCTTTCAAAAGCCGGATAGATACCGTAGAGACTCAGACCCGGGCGTACAGCGTCGAAATGTGCTTCTGGGATTGCGAGTGCAGCCGCGCTGTTCGCTGCGTGGACCAACTCAGTGCCATTGCTAACCTTTTCAAGCACAGACGAAAACCGTTTGAGTTGCAGAAAAACAAAACGCTTATCCGTTTCATCTGCAGTCGCAAGATGTGTAAAGACTCCCTCAACATTCAGTCGGTGCAGTGTTTTGAGTCTGTTCAGAAACTGTGCCGCTTCTGTCCAATAGATGCCGCTCCGATTCATACCTGTATTGACATTGACATGAACGCTGACAATTTTTGACGCGACCTTGTTTAATCTATTCGCGAATTCCCAATCGCCGATCGTCGGTGTTAATCCGTGCGCAACGATGTGGGCTGCTTGTTCAGGGAGAGAACTAAAAAGGACAAGAATCGGGTCGCGAATCCCTGCCTGACGTAACGCTACGCCTTCCTCAATTGTCGCAACGGCAAACATATCCGCAACTGTACGCAACACCTCTATGACTGGCACTACGCCGTGTCCGTAAGCATCCGCTTTCACAACAGCGATTAACTGCTTTCCGGTGGACGCTTTGATTGTCTCAGCATTTCGGCGGATTGCCTCCAGATTAATTTCTGTGTGTGTTCGGAAATAACCCATATCGCCTCTTAAACCTGCCGTGTCAATGGGAAAATTATACCACAACCCGTGTAAATTTGCTAACGCTTTCGCACGCCGATTGTCAAACTTCTTGCTTTTGGGTGGTGCTGGTGCGACCCTGAAACCACAGAAACAGCAGGATAAACACGATGGAGTTTGCTAATAACATCGTTGAGATGGCGTTAATCTTCGGCGTGATCCCGAACTTCAGCAAGGAATAGATATGGACAGAAAGCGTCGTATACCCGACACCAGCGGTGAAGAAAGTGATAACAAAGTCGTCTATAGAGAGCGTGAACGCCAGCAGCGCACCACCGATAATACCGGGAGCGATCAGTGGAAATGTTATCCGCCAAAACGTCTGCCACTCATTCGCGCCAAGGTCACGGGCTGCCTCCTCTAAGGTGTTATCATAACCCTGTAAACGCGCCCGGACCACAATCGTGACATACGCGATATTGAAAACACAATGGGCAATAATTACAGAAATTAAACCGACCGGGATAGCGGTTTGCACATAGAAGATCAATAACGCAATAGCCAATACGATGTCTGGGATGATAATCGGGAGATAAAGACATCGCATGAGGACAGTCCGGAAACGGAACCGGTATCGCTCAATAGCAAGTGCGGCGGTCGTTCCAATGATAGTTGCAATGACCGTCGCAACCCCCGCCACCATCAGACTATTTCGACACGCGCGCCACAACGCCGCGTCCTCAAACAGTTTCACATACCAACCGAACGTAAAGCCTTCCCAAACGGAGATCTGCTCGCCGCTGTTGAACGAGAACACAACCACCGCTAAAATCGGGACGTAGAGGAAGAGATAAACCAACCCAATGTTGACTTCAAGTATCCGTTTCATTTTAAAAGTAGTAGGCATACTCCGTGTGCCGTAACCTCTATGAAGATTCCGCAGATTCACTGCCTTGCAAAGCACGAAAATATAACACAGTCCCGATCAAAACTATCCCCATTAACATAAACGATAGCGCAGACCCAAAGGGCCAATCCCGCGCTGTTTTGAATTGCCGTTCAATCACGTTACCGATATAACTCACCTTCCCGCCACCGAGCAGATCAGGGGTCAAAAACGCGCCCACTGTCGGAATAAAGACCAACATTGATCCAGCAAGGATACCCGGCAGACTCAGTGGCACAGTTACATGCCAAAACGCACGCCGCGGCGATGCTCCGAGGTCCTGTGCTGCTTCCAGCAATGACATATCCAATTGTTCGAGTGCTGCATAGAGTGGGAGGATCATAAACGGCAGATAGCCATAGACAAGCCCAATCTGAACGGCGAGCGGCGTATTCAATAACTCTAACGGACCCCAGTTAGGGAACACAGCCCCGAAAAAGTTGTTCAGTAAACCTTCCGTGCGTAAAATCAGTATCCACGCGTAGGTTCGGATGAGGAAATTCGTCCAGAACGGGACAACGACAAGCAGTAATAAGATATTCCGGTGTTTCGGTCTATAGCGTGCCAGATAGTAGGCAAACGGGTAACCGAGCAGTAGACAGACTGCAGTGCAAACGAATGCCGTAGACACCGATCGCCACAGAATACCAAGATACAAGCCATCAAACAGTCGTCGATAGTTTTCGAGAGTGAAGTCCCACCGCACGCCGCCATAAGTTCCACGCTCTATGAAACTATAGATAAACACCGAGACCAACGGCAGCAGAAAGAAGCAGACAAGCCAAAAAACAACTGGAAAAAGTAGCACAAAGAGGTGATAATTACGACGCATATTCGTTCACGAACTCGCGGATGGTGTTCTGCATGTCCCACGGATCGGTAATTTCAAGGAATGTCCATTCGCCAAACTCGCCAGAGTTGTTAACCGCTGGCACCCACATGTTATTCACAGTGTTTACTTTCTGAACTTTATCTTCGCGACCCCTACCGGAAGTTTCAAGAATCAGGTTCACGATATTATTGCCAGAGTCATCTCCTTGTTTTCGGATGCGAGCAATGAAATCTGGCACATATTGCCGATTTGCACCGTTGTGGTTGACATACGGAATTGTAAAACCCAAGTTATGGTTCTTGACGTAGGCGACAACTTCATCCATCTGCTCAAGTGCCTGCGCTGTTTTCTGTTCCCACGATTCCGTGTCCGCGACAACATGTGAAATATGGCATTTATCCGGTCGCGTTTCCCATGTCGGCTGTGTCGTCTCAAATTCCACATCTTCGGTTGACCCAGTACGCTCTTTATCTCGAAAAAAAGGGAGAAATATTTTCGAGGCATTATCTTCTGAAGAGTTACCGCTTTCATTGTGTCGTTCTGCTCTAAGGATGCCTTGATAAATCCGAAACGCTGCTTTCCGCCCAATCTCTCCAATCTGAAAATACTGTGGGTACATGTTGTCTTTATAGGTAACATATTCCTTCATCCACCGACGCGTGATACGAAGCACTTGCGGAAACAGCCACCACTTTGCATCGTTATCATCGTCGTGAAGATGCCTCTTCATTACCTCATTCGCGAGATAATATTGGGTTTGCTGATCTCGAAACAGCGTCAGATAGGGTAACATATTTTCCTTGGTTCCGCCAGTTAGGTCCTCAATCTCTATACGGGACGGGATCTCCGCAGTGGAAAGTACATAACGGGATTCTTCGGTAAAAATTGCATCAAGTCTATTGGGGGGTAACTGACGACGATATCCAGCAACTAATGGGAATGTAATCTCACAGGCTGCCTTCCGTTCAGGCAAGGCTTTTACTTCCGTGACAGGTCGCGGACGGATTGTTCTTCCACTGCCTGTTGCAGGGATAAACGAGAACGGAACGCCGTAGACTTCGGCATATTCCGGAGGGAATGTTTCTAATTTAACCTCTTCTTCATTGACATCAATCGTTGTCTTTTCTACATCGTGGCTGGAGCGACGCAGACCTCTGCCGACAACCTGTTCGCATAGGAGCTGTGTACTAAATGCGCGCACACCAAGGATGTGCGTCACCCGCTTCGCGTCCCATCCCTCACTTAACATTGAGACCGAGACGACACATTTTATCTGTTCACCGAGTTTGCCTTTCTTGCCAACCGTGTTCATCGCTTCTCGTAACAGATCTGCATCCGTAATTTTATCTATATTCATTTCGCGTTTGAACTGCTCAATTTGCGTGCGAGCGGCTTTTTTAAACTCGCCTTTCAGTGCTTCACCGGATTCCAACTGGTTACTATCAATCAAGAGTGTATTTAAGTGTTCACTCCATGCTCCGTCGTCCTCATTACTGAATATCGGAAGATTTCCTTTAACAACAACATTTTCTCCATCGGCAGTCTTTTTCTCCCAACCAGCAATCCATTCGTAAACAAGTTTAGAGACTTTTGTATTGTTACAAACTACAATCATCACAGGGGGTGTCAATCCGTGTGGTTCTTGGTGCCACAAATCGTAGGATTTTTCGTAGTTATTATAAAGACTTTGAAGTGCTGTTTCCAATTCTTGGGGCAGTTGGGGTTCGCCATCCGAGGCGATTCCGCGAAGTTTAGGTCCCACTATATCCCAGAGACGACGATAGATAGGGTCTCCTTCCATCGTATCATCCGCTACTGGCACGCGAGGTACCTTCGCGATCCCACATTCAATCGAATCAATCAACGCGAAATCCGAAACGACCCAAGGAAACAACACACCTTCGTTGAGTTTTTTTCCGCTCGGCGTAGTGGTTGAATATCCTTGGCCACTCAGAAAGAATGGTGTCGCAGATAAATCGTAAACCTGTTTTACGCCGATTTTTGCTTTTACCGCCTCAATTCCGTTTATCCACAAACGCGCCTCGTCTTCTTCTGACTCGGATTTCTTATTCTTTTTTGGACGGTAGCAGTGATGCGCTTCATCGTTCAGGACGATGATATTTTTCTTCCGACCAAGCCCGCGGCAAACGCGAGCCACCATCTCCTCCGGTGTTTCCCTGAAGTTTTCAGCACCAGCCCCAAGTACTTGTTTACCTATTCTGCTGAGCTCCTCTTTTGTGCGGCGTTGGAAGGCGTGATAGTTCGTGATAATGATCTTTGCCTGACAGAGGGTATCATAATCTGCTCGCGGCACCAGATTCATTTTTTGATAGTCGTTCCCCGGCTTTTCTGGATAAAGTACCTGCAGCCGATCCCGAATTGTTACACCGGGGGTCACAATCAAAAATCCATCAGCAAAAAGGGTACTCTTCGGATTCGCAATTTTATTCAGCGTATGATACACAATTAGCATTGCCATCACAACTGTCTTACCGCTACCCGTCGCCATTTTAAAAGCGATTCGGAAGAGATCCGGATTCGCTTCTTCATTCGCTTTTACAAGCTCTTTATAAAAGGAGTCGTTTCGTTGTTTGTTTTCATATTCGTTGAGATAGATAGCGGTCTCCACGGCTTCACGTTGACAGAAATAGAGACGCGGCTCGTTTTCTGGATTGCTCCAATGTTCAAGGAGCCGCCTCGTCGTTGGGGTTACACCCGGATAACCGCTATTCCGCCAAGCTGTTACCTGTGTCCGAACACTGTTGATAAATGCATTCGCCTCTCGGAGATCGCGATCAGGAAGTTCAAATTGTAATTGTGCTGCCTGTACCGCTCCTGACTGCTTTTTCGGTTTTGGGAAGGGCATGAAGTATTCACTTCTACGTCTGCCATTAGTGATCTCTTCAGTGATACCGCGGGCGTTGAATTTGAAGTGTCGTTTTGGCTCCTCAAACGGACTATTAATAACTGGGTTGTCTATATTAACGCTTGCCATTTAGATACCCTCTCTCTGCACATTTTAGGCGTGTCGATTCTCCAATTCAATTATCGTTGTCAAGATACGGCAGAACTCTTGGCATTCATAGATTTCTTGAATTTCATCTTCGTTATAGGTGCCTGTTTCACGCGTGTTTTTGAAATAGGCGAGTGCGGTTTTGAAATCTGCTATTGCCTCTGCAATCGTGATGTGATCTCTACCGGGGATATTGCCTTGATAATTATTCTCCATCCAGGCTTGAACATCGCCGAAATTCCGAATTGGGATAGGTGGTGATACAGTAACTGCAATACGCTGCCACTCCTGTGACCCGAATAGAGACACGCAATTTTCGTCGGTATATGCTGCTTGATGTTTTTCAAGATATTCCACGGCAATTTCAAGATCATCAATAATCCCATCTAACATGATGGATGCCGCAGTCACATTCCACATCCGTTCCGGTATATGTATATCATCTTGCATAGCATCCCTCTTGCTGACTTCTGTTAGTTGAAGCGTTAGCGGCTATCTACACAGATAGAATTAATTTGAAATTTCTCATCCGTAAAGTGTAATTATAGTGCTTTAATCCATTTTAGGATGTCGCCTTTTCTCGCGGCGTTCATGCAAATGGCGGATGTTCTCCTCACAGATAAATTCAACTATCAAATTGTTCTTAGTGAACATCTGTCGAGCTTCATACCACTGACTGTCTACAGACTGTAAAATAGTTGCTTTTTGCTGATACACATCCTCGTATACGACTGCAACAGCAATAAATTTATGGTCGTCCGAGTCGAACGGACTGAATGCATCAGGTAACTCTTCAAAATTTGTTCCATTCTCAGATGGCGTAATAGGCACTTGCACACACTCCTCCGGGTTCTCATAATTGCGGATGAACCATTCCAAAAAGTGTCCGCTATTCCGCGTGTCTGTCATCGAATCGTCGTCTTCAAGGTAGTCTATGTACTCACCGAGAATTATCCAATTATCATCAATAACGACTTTCACTGACCCCTCAATAATTTCATTTAACCGTTCTTGACACGCAGTTACGCACTCGTCCCAAGCCTGCTCAGACATGCCTTTTGCAGTTAAAATAACATTTGTATCTACAACGACTGCGTTCATTAACCCTCCGCTTTCTTCTGACGTTTCATCTGTTCACGTGTCATTTTAACGAGGTCGCCCCTTACGTTGCCAAAAAAGTTTTTCGGCCAATTTTTGATGTTACCGAGCTCATCAACGTCCAGTGATTTGATAGTAGAAACCCCGTTATCATTTTCACAAAAATAGAGTGCGGTATCACTTGCAGGAATTTTACCTTCGGCAATCCGTAGTTGCAGGCGCGTCAAAAGATGTTCACTGTGGCTCTCTACCAGAACCTGAAGTTTCCGTTCTGTGACAACCTCTATAAGAAGATCAGCGAGTTGAGATTGCACTTTTGGATGGAGGTGAATGCCGGGCTGTTCCAAAATTAGGGTTGAACCTACTGGTACATAATAACAAAGAACCAGAACCGGCAAAAACTGCGATAATCCATATCCCATATCTGCTAATGTTACTTTAGGACCATATTCACGTTTTTGGATGCGAACGTCGTAATCTTTTCCATCTCGTTCAAGCAAGAAAGAATAGGCGAGATCCATCTCTCGAAGCCATTCTGAAATCCGATCCTCAATTGGTATTTCCTTCTCTTTATGCTGAATTGTACGTTTGTCTACACGTGCCGAGAGCAGAGCATCAATTGCTTTACTGCCCCACCTTCCAAGGTCTTCTGGATGATCACCCTCCCAATGATAAAGACGTTGTGGATGAACGCGGGTGGGACCAAGGTAGTAAACGTGAGAAAATAACTCTTCAAACGCTGATGCGAATTGACTTAAGAGTTTTGTGCTCCTTGAAATTGTCTGCCCAGATAAAATTTTTCCGTAACAAGTGCTTAGTTCTATCTTGCGTTGGTCTCTACCTTGCTCATAGGGGGAGGGGAAGAACACAGAGCCTTTTTCATATATTACAATTTCACGACCAGAACGGTATTCAAGCCTCTCAACAACTGATTTTTGCTGTTCGCTCCAAATCACACTATCAAAAATGAATTGATCTATCATTTGTTCCCACGGAGAGCCGTCTTCCGGTATATTATAAATGAGACGTGGGTGAGTAAGTTTGCCTGCAAATTCAAACACAAGCCGTGATGGTACTTGGTGACGATGAACGACTTCACGGAAATTGCCGAGACTGACAAGTGAATTTTCATCACCGAAGAAGATGACCTCTTCGGAGTCTGAATGCTCCACTGTTTGCTTTAGCAACAACAGCATCTGCAATAAACTACTCTTACCCGAACTATTAGTCCCGAAGAAACCAGTCAACGGCGCGATCTCCACCTTTTTACTATCTTCCCACGATTTGAAGTTTCTCATCCGTATATGTGTAATCATCCTTCTTTCCTTCTTTGGCGTGGACGTTGCATATCCTCTTCACAGATGAGGTCAACGCTGACTCCATGGTTTGCAAGCGCGGCCATAAATTGAAGCCATCCCCTATCTATTGCCAACAAGATAGTTGGTACTTGTCCATTATCGCGTTTGTGTGCCAGAGCGACAGCAATGAATTTTCTGTCATCAGGGTCAAAATTGATTAATGCGTTGTCATCAGGAAACTCTTCAAAATCGGTGCCGTTTCCAGCCAACGAAGTAATAGGCACCATCGTACATACCTTCGGGTTCTTCTGATTTTGCAGTAATCTTTTCACGAAGAGATCGCCAATTCCTTTTTTGGTGTTTGGATGCGTATTTTTATCGTACTCCCGCAAAATTCGCCTACTGTCGTCAATGACCACCTTTTCACGTTGATAGCGAATCTGCTTAATTCGATTTTGACAGTGGTCTCTACAATCCTTACGTTTGTCATCAGTATCATTTGCGATCACGATAACGTTCGTATCTACAATAACAGCGTCCATTAACCCTCCGTTCTCTTTTGACGTTCTCTTTGTGCTTCTGTCATTGCGAACAGGTCTCCCATCTCGTCACCAAAGAAATTTTCTGGCCAGTTCGCAATATTGCCGAATTCATCCATTTCTAACCTGTCAATTTTAGAAGCACCATCGATATACCGACAAAAATAGAGGGCAGTCTGGTCGGCAGCGATCTTTTCCTCTGCAACACGTCGCTGCAACCGATTTAGTAGGTGTTCGCTGTGGCTTTCTATTAGAATCTGGAGGTTGCGTTCGGTGATAACCTCTATCAATAGATCTGCAAGATCGGCTTGTGCCATTGGGTGCAGATGGATGCCTGGCTGTTCCAGAATCAGGGTTGACCCCTTTGGCGTATAGTAACAGAGCACCAACATAGGCAACACATCAGCTAATCCGTATCCCATATCATCCAGTGTCACTACCGGACTCGTGGCACTTTTTTGAATCCGAACCTCGTAGTTGTCATCCTTCAAAGCACCGACTGGCTTAAGCGAAAATGAGTAGGCCAAGTCCAACTCTCGGAGCCACTCGGATATCCGATCCTCAATTGTTGCCTCTTCTCCTTTCTTAGAGATTTTCACACGGCGCATGTGCGCACAGAGGAGAGCGTCAATGACCTTATCACCCCACAACCCTACATCCGCTGGATCTTTATCATTCCAATGATAGGAACGTTTCGGTTGAACACGAGTTGGACCGAGAGAATAGATATGATCAAATAGATTTTCAAACGAGGAACTCAAGTGTTTTAACAAATCTTCTATCCTCGGTCCTGACCCATCATAATCACCTTTTAATAGCACGTTACTCTGATCCCGACTTGGAGAGACTAAACCGCTATATTTCCATTCCTTTTTCCATTCATTATGGGGTCCAAAAATATAATAAGCGTCTTCAAAGATTGACTGTTCGTTCCGCTCTTGGATAGCAGCACTGAAAGTGAAACTATCAACATCTAACGGAGAAAAACCAGAGTGAGCGTAGTTATTTAGTTCACCCACTTCAATAATAAGTGATGTCTGAGTCCTACACCCAACTTCCAACTCAAGCGTTGCTTCCACATCATGCCCATGAATCACTTCACGAAGATTACCGAGAGTGACAGGCGAATTTTCATCACCGAAGAAGATAACTTCCGCTGAATCTGAATGTTCCACCGTCTGTTTAAGTAATAGGAGCATTTGCAACAGACTACTTTTGCCGGAGCTATTAGTACCGAAAAAACCTGTCAACGGCGCGAGTGTCACCTCACCGCTATCTTCCCACGATTTGAAGTTTCTCATCCGTATATGTGTAATCATTTTCCTACCTCCGTGTTAACCCTATTATACGCAGCTTCACGAGAAAATTCAAGGGAATCTAAACTGCAGCAGAGAGGCATGAATTTACAGAAAACGCTCTTAAAATCCGCGTAATCCGTGAAATCCGCGATAATCCGCGATTCAGACAATTAACCCTTAAACCTTATATTCCTTCATTACCTCATCGCCATAGTGGTTGATAACCTTTACCGCAATTTTGCCAGTCTCAGGTTTCGCAAACGGAAGACTCTCTGTCCGATAGAGTACCTCCCATGCCTCCGCGTCAATCTCTGAGTTCAAGGCGCGTTGCAGCTGCTTATAGGGTTCCCCTTCACCCGTGAAATAGGCGTGTCGCACGAAAAACGCCTCACCGTTATAGGCAGTATCAATGAACCAACACGCGATGTCTTTCGGAATGTCGGAGTAGGTTAATCCCTTCTTTGGATTATATACATCTACACCTAAAAGTTTTACGGAGTGCGTTCCATCTTGATGATCTACAATCTCAACATCTGGCTCTCCAAACACCATGAATAGATTGCCTTGACCTGTATTTTTGAGTTCACGCACCATCAATTCGTGGCTCATTTTGATTGGAAGAACTGTAAGACTACCTATGCGCATTTCCGCACCAGCAGTATAACCTTCAAAGTTAAAACCAGCCACAATAAGGAGATCAAACTTAGGGATCCGACCCACTGCTTCTTTAGAGGCTTCATTGATCCACTGGCTACCAACAGTACCATACTGTGGGCCGATGCTAATAGCAATATTTTGTGGGGACCCATTCTCATCACTACTCATCGCCTCAGCGTGGATCCATTCACCAGGATGCTCATCTACCAAGTCAAAGGTGATACGCTGATCCTGAAGGCGGTTTTGTACGCCGCCTGTTTTCAGATGTTCAAGGATATGTTGATGGTAATCTTGTGAAACATCTGAGGAAGTAGGCGTTGGCGCAGCAGTCTCTGCGTCAACGGGATCAAGGACAAAATGCGGCGATAAACTCTCTACAGTGAATGGGCCTGTAACACGAACTCGTTTCCTATCTTCATACGGTTGATCGTATAGGTTTTTGTTTGTTCCCCGCTTCTCGGTAGATTTATCCATCTCGCGTTGCCGGTCGCGTTTGAGAGTCAGCCATTCACGATGCAGTTTCTGGAGTTTTGGATTCCATTTAGGGTCGCTTTCGATTGGAACTTCCCACTCCTCCCAATTTTGCTCTATAAGACGGTTCATTTCGGTACGAAGTGGGTCAAGCTTTTTGGTGTATTCTGCATGGATTTCGTCAATCTCCGTGTTATTTGCCATGTCTGAGAGACTGATATCCGGTGCTGTGTTGTAAATAAAACCGTCCTTGATATTGCCTGTATTTTCAAGACGATAGTACGGGTATTTCGCAGACATAAGCCGAGTGCGCGCCAACGCAAGTGCAACGCGAGAAGTATCTATTGTTATCCACCGTCTGCCCCACTGCTCGGCAACATAAGCGGTTGTGCCGCTACCACACGTCGGATCAAGCACGAGGTCCCCAGGATCTGTTGCCATGAGTACGCACCGTTGAATTACCTTAGGATGAGTTTCTACAACATACGTTCTTCCAGAACGACCTCCTGCTGTATCTATCCATAGGTTAGTAATAGGGTTCCCTGGCGAATCAACCGCATATCGGATATAACGTAAGGCATTTCTTTTTCCAGTAAGTCTTTCCTGCTTTGCGAGTCGATTTAAACCTTCATTGCTCGCACTCCACGTCCTGGAACCAGGTGGAGTAAAAGTTTTTCCTTGAAATTCATATTCATCAGCATAACCTTTAGAACTCTGTGACGATACTGAAAGATTTATAAATCTTCTGCTTCCTGGTGGCAAAAGCCCTGGATTTTCTTGCTCATCCCTTGTCATTCCACGCCTCGTCCCGTCTTCTAATTCAACCTGAGTGTAAGATTTGAGAAGAGGATCAGCTATGCGTTCATCCCATTCCATCCAAAGTTGTCGATACTTCACCATTTCCTTGTCTTTCGCATACCATAGGATATAATCTGATACTGACGCTAAGGAGGTGGATGAAGTCATATTCGTACGAGTCCATGTAATCGTGGAGAGAAAATTAATATCTCCGAAGATTTCATCTAATAAGCATCTGACACGGTGAACGTTCTCATCGCTAATTTGGACAAAAATACTACCACTATCCGTTAGCAATTCTCGGGCAATAGTGAAACGATCACGTAAGTAAGCAAGATAAGAATGGACACCAAGTTCCCACGTATCTCGAAACGCTTTGACTTGCTCCGGTTGTGCCGTAACATCTTCTGCACCAGTATCACCAACCTCATTCTTTCGGGTGCTGACCTGCCAGTTGCTGCTGAATTTAATTCCGTAAGGTGGATCTAAATAGATCATCTGCACCTGTCCCTTAAGATGTTCCTTTTCAGCGAGGGAATTCATTACTGCAAGCGAATCGCCTGAAATAAAGCGGTTACGCCAGTTCTGTTCGTGTTCGTAGAATTCAATTTTCTGGCTAAATTCAAGGTCATTGAATCCTTCAAAGAGCATCTCTATCTGATCTGATTCTCGCCGCTGTTGTGAGCGAAGGTTTTCAATAATCGCTTGCGGTTGGATGTGTTCTTGCGTGTAGATAGGAACGGTATGGATTTCAAGATCGGTATCGTTTTGTTGATCTTTACCTTTCCAGACAAGTTGCGGGTCAAGTGCTACGTCGCGTGGGTAGCGGGTGGGTGCGTTTTCCTCATCTTCGGCGAATCCGCTTAATTCTTGGGTCGGGTTGTTCGGAAGTGTGTCTGGGTGTTCATAATGGTCAATCGGTTTTTTCGGCATTGAATATCCTCTCTGCTATTGAAGTTCGGAGTCATGCCCGGTTCGGTTAGGAAACCGAACCTACCGGGCCTGGGTGTATGGTATTACATCTGTGCTTTCAAGCGTGCAATTTCTGCTTGGAGTCGCTCGACTTCTGTTTCTGCCCGTTTTGCCCGCTCTTCGGCCTTCTCTGCAGCGGTTTGTAGCCACCGCTGCGCTTGCGGATCATAGATGGCAAGTCCATCGTCCAATAGAGCGAAATCCAAATTTAATGTTTCTGAATGGACCCGACCGTGAACGTCTGGGGCAATCTCAACATACGTCCCCTCAACAAGCCGAAACCCCATCAAGGGCGACGGGAGGAACCTTCTATCGGGATCGTAGAGAAAATAGTCTGGGATATTCATACGTGCGTAGAGTGCCATCTTCTCATTTAAATCGTTCCGATAGGTCCTTTGGCTGGAAAACTCCATGACGAAGTCCGGGGGCTTCCCCTCTTCCCACACCTTATAGGTGCGGCGGAACTTCTGTCCGAGCCCGAAAGCGACAAGGATATCGGGAGAGACAGCGGTTCGTTTGGGGCCCTCTATATCATACATCATAATATTCCCAGAGATATAGACTTCTGGGTTCTGCGAAAAATAGGTTTCGAGCATATCCTGCACACGCTTTATCCAATAAAGGTGTAGGTCGGTATCAGCCATGGGTTTACCATCCGATTCAGGGTAGAGGTCTGTCGTTTCTGTTGGTGCATAAGGAAGGGGACGCACGTTTGTGGGAGTTTCCATCGGTGTTCTCCTTTGCAGTTTCTGAACATAAATGGCCAAGTAGTCAGTGAATAAAGCGCACATCGCTGCTGGCGAAGCCTGCAACCTCGTTGCTGAAATGTCCAAGAGATTATGGATTTTACAATATTAGACATTATAACAGTTTAATGTTGAAGTGCGGGATAGACCCAAGGTCTGAAGTT
>VXZK01000250.1:18606-20932 GCA_009845545.1 Candidatus Poribacteria bacterium | reverse complement strand
CCATTCACTACACCTCCCCTCAAATTAGACCCGGATAATTTGGCGAAGGTATTGAAAAGAGGGTTTTCGGTAAATTGATGAGATAGAGGTCCCTCATACTGCTCTTATCACATCTTCTTTCGATTCTCATAAAGTCTGAAAAGTATAACATTTTTTTCGAAAAGTGTCAAGAAAAAAAATCAAAACAATTTTTTCTTGACACGCCAATACAAATAAGGTATCCTTACCGACATATCTATACACCCTACACAAGGAGACAGACTCCTATGAGCTGCCCAAGATGCCAACACCCACACTTCGTCAAGAATGGACATATCAACGAAAGACAGCGCTATAAGTGCAAAGCCTGCAACTATCAAATGGATTGAAAACCCCATATACACAGGCAGCCCCCTCGCAGAGAAAGCACTCGCCGTCTTTCTCTATTTTGGCTCGTGATACCGGAGAACTCATCGCTTGGGAATGTGGTGATCGGGATAAAGTAACCCTCGAAAAACTCATCGGACGTTTAGAAAAATGGAACGTCAAGGTCTATTACACCGATGATTATCAGGCTTATTCGGCTGTGATACCGCCAGAAAAGTTAGTTCAGACGAAAGCGGAGACACACGGTATTGAACGCAATAATTGCCGGATGCGGCATTGGTTCGGTCGTTTTAAGCGAAAGTCTATTATCGTTTCAAAGAGCGTTGAGATGGTGAACTTGACAGTGGCTTTATTTGCCAGATTTCGCGTCAATGGAGACGTGTTTGAGATTCTTAAAATCGGGCAGACCGAACCAAATATCATTATTTAGACGAAAACCCTCAAAACTTAAGCGTGAAAGGTGTTTAGGGTGACATCACAGTTAACCCTGCTTTGATTATCTCAATTGTGGCGGGTGTTTCGCACATCGGTTCGCCATCTGCATAGAGCAGTATCGGTGGATCGGTTTCAATTGTTAAGGTGCGGGTCTGGTGTATGGATACGGCTGGGTGTCCGACATGGCCGCCCCAGAAAAGCGTTACTAAGAGTCGGAGTACCGTCAAAGAGGAAACGGGCCGGACGATACAGACATCGAAAAGTCCATCGTCTATGCGTGCGTTCGGGACAATCTGAAACCCGCCGCCGTAGCGGCTTGTGATGCCGGTAGCTGCGAGGAGGAGTGGTCCCTCATAAGTACCAAAATCGCCTTCAAGACGGACATCTGGAGGGTCGTAGTAGAACAACGTCTCTACGGCTGCATAAGCATAGGAGGCAGTGCCAGCAAATAGGGGTGTGCCTTTGGCTGCGCGGCGACTTACCTCTGTATCGTAACCGCAGGTCGCAATGGTGGTGAAATAGTTGTCGGTTGTCGGTTGTCGGTTATCAGAGGAAATAGTTGTCGGTTGTTGGTTGTCGGTTGTCGGTAACGGGTTTTCGTTTAACACATCCCTCTTTAACTGATAACCGTTAACCGAAGACCGATAACCATCTTGCTGACTACTGTTATAGCAGCATCCTAAGTCTACACGGATAGGGGTGCCAGATAAGAGGGTTGCGATCGCCGCTTCAGGTTTCAGTGGGATACCCACCGCTGCGGCAAAATCGTTGCCGCGACCGCACGGGAGCACCCCCAAGGTTACATCCGGAGCCATCGCGATGCCGTTGACGACTTCGTGGAGTGTGCCATCGCCCCCGCAAGCAATTACGTGCCGAGTTCCATCAGCAACGGCTTCTTGTGCGAAACGTTTTGCATCGCCAGATGCCGAAGTTACTATCAATTGCCCCTGCTTTCCAGATTCGGTAAGGGCAGCGTGTGCCTGTTCAGCAACATTTTTTGCCTGTCCTTTGCCGGAGATTGGATTTGCTATAATAACAAAGTCGTTCATCAGTTGGTTGTCGGTTATCGGTTGTCGGTTGTCGGTGCAGGTCTACTATTCATCCTGACATTTTTTATTAAAGCGGTTAACATTTTTTCACGCGAATAGTTGTATCCATTAACACATCATATTGATCTGTAGTGAGGTATTTGAGATCGTGAGCCAGAAGAATGAGATACTCGGTTTCACTTGCGGATCCCATTGCTATCTGAAGGAAACGCGCGAAGTCAGCAGAGCTCTCCCTTCCACAACCCTCAGCAATGTTTGTGGGAATCGACGCAGACGCTCGACGAATTTGGCTTGTCAATCCATATATTTCTTCACGAGGGAAGTGGGACGTTACTCCATATATCTTCAACGTTAAATCATGAGATTTTTCCCACACCTGTAACTTCTTGAAACTCTGCATATTCACTCCTAAATGGTTGTCGGTTGTCGGTACGGGCTGCGCCCTTTCGGTCTTCGGTTAATACATTGCGGCAGTG
>VXZK01000250.1:0-18596 GCA_009845545.1 Candidatus Poribacteria bacterium | reverse complement strand
GGTTGTCGGTACGGGCTGCGCCCTTTCGGTCTTCGGTTAATACATTGCGGCAGTGACAGAATTGGTAATCGCCACGATAAATCTCTTAACCGATAACCGAAAACCGATAACCGATAACTATCCTAAATGGTTGTCGGTACGGGCTGCGCCCTTTCGGTCTTCGGTTAATACATTGCGGCAGTGACAGAATTGGTAATCGCCACGATAAATCTCTTAACCGATAACCGAAAACCGATAACCGATAACTATCCTAATCGGTACGGGCTGCGCCCTTTCGGTCTTCGGTTATAGTAAAATCCGAAAATAAATGAACACTTTTACGAAGATAACCCCCCTTATCAGGGGACTTTAAGACGAAATGCGTAAGTCCTACTCTTAACCGATAACCGAAAACCGATAACCGATAACTATTTAATCACCGCGATTTTGCCGATCTTTTTTTGGGTATCAAATTCGAGGACGTAGATATAGATGCCGGTGGAGACATCTGCGGTGTTATTACTTGTCAGCCACCACTTTTTTTCGTTGTGATCCTGTTCGGTTACGTCTAATGTTTCGAGCAATTCGCCTTTCGCAGTAAAGAGTTGGATGCGTGTGCCAATAGGTATCCTGTCGAAAGTAATCACGCCTTTATCAGCCACGTTGGGTCGCACCGGATTCGGATAGACGCGGGCCTGGGTCAAATCCGATACGGCTGCTTCACGAATACTGCTCGGTATTTCAAGGGGGCGCGTCGCACCACGAATAGCGTTTTCATCAATATCAGCGACGTTGGAAACGGAAATTTCATACTGGTCTGTTGTGGTCAGGGGTTGCCCAAAGTGCTGAAGCAGCCTCTCTGTATCAAACGCTAAAAGTGCCCGTCTTCCCATCCGGTCGCGGATAGCAGACACTGGATTTATACCGTCAATGCGTTTCACTTTCCGCAATACATACCGACTCTCGTCGGCAATGCCGAGGTTCATTCGTCGGTCAAATGTAACAATCACCCAGACGTTTTCGGATATGGCTCTTTTCCCAGAAACCCCATTAGGTGCGTCCGCCTGAAATTCAAGTTGTGCTGTCTGCATTTCACCAGCGAGTTGGTGATAGGCAGCACGAATTAATTGGGGTGGCTCCCTCGGTGTGGCAGCAACAGTTTCAGTGCGCGGGGTTTCGGTTCCGTTGGTATCCTTTGTAGTGATAGCATACCAGTAGGTATTATTTGTTGTTACCTGTCTATCCAAGAATCTTGTAACGGTTAGGTTGTCCCTAATTTTCTCAAACGCATCCTCCGCTGGTGCCTCTTCCTTTTCGCCTTCTGCCCGATAGACGGTAAAAGGTCGTGTTAACTTTGACAGTTCTGCATCCGTTTCGTCGTCCTGCTGAGCGTTCCACGTAACCTGTACTGCCTTCTCTGTCAACGGTTTTGCCTTAACATTCCAAGGTGTGAGCCTATCAACACCTGCCGGATCTATTGCGAAAACGGACTCAAAACGGTAAATACCGTCCTCAAGGTTAACGTAAAATTCGTCAAACCCATTTTGATTGAGCTCAGCAGTGAAAAGCATCGGCGTTTTCTCTACTTTCCGGTGCCACAATGCCTTCAAGGCAGTGCCATCCCACTGTGTCACATAGACGTTCGGATAGGTTGCAATGATCAGGTTATTAGAGCCATCACGATCTAAATCTGCGATAGTAAGGCTGTTAGCATTCCGCCGGTGCGGGGCGATTGCGATAGTTGCCTCTCGTTCCCCTTCTGTTAGTAGTGCATAGCCGCGGGGTGTATGCGTAAAGACGAAAAACTTCCAGAGCAAGGGGCCTGAAGGGTTATCGGGTAGTGAGAGTAAGCCCCCGACGACAAACTCCGGGCTGCCATCTCCGGTGAGATCACCTGAAGCAAGTTGGGTAATATTTTTCAGTGGGAGTTGGGTTTGCCATTCAAGCTGGAAGGTATTGGTGGCAGCGGATTCATAAATGAAAAGATCGCCTTCACTATCGCCTGCGACCAGCTCCGTGTTTCCATCACCATCAAAATCGTCAATAGCAAAACGTTGTGCGAATACGTTAGAGCCGAGGGTTTCATTGACTAAGGCTGCTTTTTCGACAAGGGTGTTCGTGGCGGGGTCGTACTCAAAAATAAGGAGTCGATCATTGTTGTTATCCGCGCCGAGGATCTCTTTCTGTCCATCTCGATCAAGATCTGCGATAGTGCCACCGGAAAGAAACGGTGTCTCCCAGATAATTTGGTGTGGGTACCCTCGAGGCGTGCTACTTTCAATGAGAAAAGTCCGTTCATCATCCGCCGCAAGTATTTCGAGCGAGCCATCGCCATCGGTGTCATCTACCGCCCATGTGATGACCCCTTCCAGATTGGAGAGATTTTCGACACTCTCAAGGGTATGCACTAATTCATATTTACCGCTTGGCAGGCGTTCATAGATTACGAGGATAGCATGAGGGCTGGGTAACCCAGCCCCTACGGTGTCGCCAGTATCTGATGCCAACGGGCTTCCGACGATTTCAGGTTGACCATCCGTGTCAAAGTCAGCAGTTACACTTGCGATATGAAGTGGCGGAATATCAAGGAATTTTTCAGTGAACCCACTCGGAGAGATATGTGCACCAACGACGTCAATAGCATAAAACGCGCCGTTGTTGTCCTCTCTCGTCTTAAGGTTCGTTGTATTCTCCGATTCAACGAAAAATTGGTAGGTTCCGGTATCAAAACCTAAAGAGAGGGAATGCTCTACGCCGAGATCTGTTGTGCTAAAAGGTGCAAAAGGTGCGAGGCTCCCCTCGCGTCGGTAATAGAGCGTATTCCGCGTGACATCATCCGTTGCCCAAGTGAAAAGTGTAAGACTCCGATCACCATAAAGCGTTTCGGTTGCAGTCAGGGCGATAACTTGAGGCGGTGTTCGGTCTACGCTCAAGACGACCTGATCGTGTGTTTGGTGTCCGTCCGTGGCGGTTACCGTTAATCGGACAGTGTAGATACCCTCTGGAACGGTTGTCGTATCCCAAACAGCCAATGTTTCACCGATTTTTTGTGTCACTGCAGGTTGCGTGAAAGGCGTAAATTCAGTAGGAACTGTAGATTCGCCATAACTCAGCTGCCAGGATTGAAATTTATAGCCGCCTGTGTCGCCGAGAAAAGTAATTGAATCTGCGCCGCCGCTATTGGTTTCAGGTGCGAGGATGCGTGCCTGTAATGCGCCACTTGCAAAGAGTGCGCGTTCAGCGTTAAGAGTGCCTGCCCCGACGAATTTTTCGTCTAATTCATCACTCTCCTCTCGGTGGACGGGGTCGGTGGTATTAATGAGTATGTGTCGTACCTCTTCATGTGTGAGTGCGGGTCGTTTTGCGCGGAGTAGCGCCGCGACACCTGCGACGTGCGGGGATGCCATAGAGGTGCCGGTGAGAAGGCGGTAGCGATTATCAATCTGTGTGCTGAGAATGACGTTGCCGGGGGCACCAATATCTATGGAGGCACCGAAATTGGATTGATAGAACCGCTGCTGATTCTGCTCGGTAGATGCGACAGCGATAACTTTCCGGTAGGCGGCGGGGAAGATAGCAGCGGGCTTCTGAGAATTGCCGGCAGCAGCGACCAATACAGCCCCATGTGCATAAGCGTAATCAATTGCGTCCTGAATAACAAAAGAACGGTGCTCGCTGCCCCAACTCATGTTAATGACGCTTGCGCCGTTGTCGGCGGCGTAGACGATCGCCGATGCAGAGTCATCATCCTGCATGCGCGAACTCCCGCCGAGCGAGAGTCCTGCGCGTATCGCCATAAGTGGACACTCCCATGCGACCCCGGCAATGCCGATGCCGTTATTTGGCAATGCACCGGCGATCCCAGCGACGTGTGTGCCGTGCCCGCTTTCATCAATAGGTTCGTTATCACCTTCAAGATAATCGCCCTCTGCTTGTATATTGGGGGCATCGGTAAAATCCCACCCATAGACATCATCAATGTAGCCGTTGCCATCGTCGTCGAGTCCATTTTCTGGGATATCGCGGGGATTTCTCCACGCTTTGGGTGCCAAATCATCGTGTCTATAATCGATGCCGGAATCGATGATAGCAATCACGACCCTCCGGTTCCCTTTTTCCATTGCCCACGCCTGCGGTAATTTCATCAGTGGCAGACTCCACTGTTCAGGATATTTTGGATCATTCGGGACGACTGCGTCTGCAAGTGTCGGACGGAGGTAATTATATTCGACTGCCTCAACGAGCGGGTTCTGTTGATATGCTGCTTTGAGTGCTTCAAGGGGTGCGTCAGGAGA
Source organism: Candidatus Poribacteria bacterium (assembly GCA_009845545.1). Taxonomy (GTDB): domain Bacteria; phylum Poribacteria; class WGA-4E; order WGA-4E; family WGA-3G; genus WGA-3G. Next base: position 14,322 of record VXZK01000250.1, on the reverse strand, counting down.
AAACCGTAACAGGTAGATACGCTTTAGATTCGGATTGAGCGATGGCCGCGCGAGATATGGAAATAGTAGATGCAGCGATTCGACATTGTGTTTTGCGTGCAGAATGGAGATGGGGGCGTTCGCATGCGACTGTTCAAGGTCTGTTGCCGCCTCTGGTGTCAAACGGATTAGCAGTTCGCCGGGCGTGATATGTGAACGGATAGCCGCCAAAGGTGGAGCCTCTGCTTTAATCAGCGAGAATTCGGCGCAAATTATAATTAGAAGTAAGATGCCTACTGGCAAAATGTTAGAGCATTTCATAATGGCTATTGGCTGTCGGCTATCAGATGACCAAAGTCAGGGGTCTGTAAAAAGCATAAAAATAATGCATATATTGGCGTTAGCAAGTTGAATTATTTTAGCATATCACGGAATAAAAAAGTAGTAAAAGCGGAATCAGGACAGGATGATTTAGTTTTAGACGAATTATCGGATTCTCTAATTTTTTGGTTTTCTTTTTCAACTCCGGTTCGGTTAGGAAACCGCACCTACCAGGGAATTGCGTAAGTCCTATAAAAGCAAGCACCTTGCCATCAGCGAATGGTTGATGACAAGGCTCCTGTTATATCTATCTAACGGTGAGATTATTCTTCTCCAAAGGGCTGAAGTTGTCCATCTTTCACGATATGTACAACCCGTTCTCTAACCCGATCATACATCGCCTCTCCGTTGGGATCGAAAGAGAATTTGCCTAAAATTGTGTCGAGATCCATCGTCATCGCCAATGCGTCCCGAATCATAGCTGCGTCTGTCGATTCTGCCTTCGTAATCGCGTTAGCGAGAATATGGAGGGTCGCATACGCCTGCGCCGCCCACGGTAAAGGTTCAGAACCGTATTTCGCCTGATAGTTCTGGACGAAGGCTTGGTTTCCCGGCGCGTCAGACCCAGCGGACCATCCAGAAATAGTTATCGTCCCCTCGGCAGCATCGCCTGCTGCTTGAACCTCTGTTATAGTCAAATCAGGAACAATAAAGGGAACGGAATCAGGAATACCGGCCGTGCGCCCTTGTTTGATAACCTCAACCATCTCTGTTGACAGAGCAGAGATAAAGAGTGCCTCAGGCTGCGGATCCAGGTTCATTATATTGGTTAATTGCGTATTAAAATCGGTATCGGTGGTTTGGAAGGTTTCTTGGATCAGGACTTTGACACCATTCGCCTCAAGTGCCTTCACTATTTCCGTGTTGCTACTTGTGGAGTAGGTATCCCCGGCATCGTATATCGTTGCAACTTGTGTATAGCCGAGTGTTGCTTGTGTTATCTCCAAACCGATTGGGTTCAGTATATTTACGGCGAGACCGGCTCGAAAAATATAATCCCCAAGACTGCTTAAACCGGCAGCGGAGGAGATCGGGCTAAAAGCGATCACCCCAGCGTCTTGTGCGATCGGAAAAGTTTCTTTGAGATGTGTTGAGATACCAATCCCGACAATAGCGGGTACACCTTGATCGACCAATTTCTGAACGGCAGCCTTTGCGCCCTCTACTGTGCCGAGAGCGTCCTCAGTGACGAAGGTGATGCTCGGACCGCCGAGCATGTTAATCTCTTCTCTTGCTAACTCAAGGCCCTCTTGCATTGGAATGCCATACGGTTCAGCATTGCCCCCGGTCAGTGCCAAAGCGACACCAATAGTAATCTCTTTATCCATCATTGGCGGCGTTGTCGTTTCGTCATCAGATACTATTGAAGCGACCCTTTCGCAGCTGGAAAGCCCGATAGCCATAGCGGCAATTGCTGCTAATACAAACGTGAATGTTACGATTCTTCTTATGTTCATGTTAAATCTCCTTAACTTTAGAAATAAAAAATTCAGGCGGGAGGATTAAGAAACCGCCACCGCCCTTAATCATAGTCGTTATTATAGTAAAATCGAAAAATAAGTTTACACTTTCAACCGCCGGTAGGTTCGGAATGTAATACAAGGAATGGATTTAGTCTATTCCCAGACTAAATCCCCTAACCGAACCGATGTTGAATGTCCAAGTAATTATAGAATCTACTATAAAAAACGAGTTTATACCAAACTACTCTAACACCCAAAACCGCCCTGACACCAAGCATTCCAATCAGACGTTTTGGTGTAGATATCTTAGCCTTGCTTATTGTTTCATAGTTGGAAATTGTTATCAACGGAAAACAGATAGATCAGCGATATTTACAATCTAAGTTAACGTGAGTTAGTTTGTTGGGTTTCGCTCTATTTATCTTTTTCAGTGGGTCATCGAACATCGGAAGCACAATTCACACGCGCTAAAATACATCCAACACTTTTGCTGTCTTTTCATCAACAATTGCGGTTACAATATTCCCGCTGCTGTGATTAGAGAAACTAACGATCCACACGAACCCTTGAAAAGATGGGTATGCGTGAACCCCGATTTGATCACCTAAAGCGGCTTTGACACGCGCATCCGATTTTGCAATGCGAAGTATAGCGTCTCCTTTTTGGCAGGGATAAAGGCTTCGGGTTTCAAGCGAACTTATTATGTCTTTGCCTTTATCCGCCTCTGTGGGCAACGCTTTCAGGTTTTGCTGCGTGAGCCCGCGAAGCAGCGCAGCATGTCGTTGATATGCGTCTCGGTGTTTTTGATAACCTTCGAGTCCGTAGGCAATCGGAATCTTTTCATATTGCGTTGCGCACATTTCTGCAGCATCTGCTTCAAGTTGGAGTGCCTTTACATAATCGCCTTTCTGCTCTGCCATTTCCCGGTGTTTCCTGAAAAATGTCGGATAGATGCCGTACTCGTAAAATCGGTTCGGGTAGCGCGGCAGCCATATCGCCATAAATTTTGCGATTTTTTCGCGCTCGGTGTTCAGGAGTCGTTTCGGGGTTTCTGATTTCTGCCAAGCAATTTTCGCCTGCTTGCGGTGGTATTTATACTGCTCCTGAATCTCGCCCGCCTCTTTTTTTGCGCGCGCCGCCGACTGCTTGTATCCGCGCCGGAGGTAATAATCATGGGCGATCTCGTTCATCGGAACGGAGATATGCCTAAGACATTCTGCGGCGGCTTCGTGCCAGAGAGCGAGTTTCCGGAAGTCCGCAGCCCGCGCGTAGCGTTTAATAAAGATGTCAGCAGTCGCTGTGCCTTCTCGGATTGCTATACACGGCTGCGTAATTAAGAGGAAAACAGGAAAAAGCAATGGTAAGATAATTCTCATAACAGAACCATGTAAACTGCAGAGCGGAGTCTGCCTACTACTTTAGCATAAAGCGGACAGTTCCAGAGAATGTTTCATCAGGTGCGAGTACAATCACACCTGCGGGAATACCTCGTGCTTCAAGGTTGATAGCGTCCGTTGGACACGTATAAGGTTCAAAACAGATGGCATCTCTATTAGGGGGTGTGTAGACAACCAGCTCTCTAAACTGCGCATCCGATTCCATTACCATACCGTACCCTGTATCTTTATTCTCGATGCGGCAGCGGCTTACACCATCAACCAATTGAACATCTGTAAAAACATGATCGAGTTTGAGTTTTGCGAACGGTTGTCCATTTTGTAGATCAAGTGTGCCGCTAACATTGTGCCGTTTCCCCGTTGGCACGAGGACTTCATCAAGCTCCCAATACTTAGCGGCAGGGACGGTAATCACTGCTTCTGACGCATCCGCTTCGGTACCGAGATCCACGCTAAAATAGGGATGGATACCGAAGCCCATCGGCATATTTTGGTCGCCCGTATTTTTGATGGAAATCTCCATCGTCAATACAGCATCTTTAAGGGTATAGGTAATCTCAATTTTGAAAGGGAACGGATATTGGCGGACGACTTCGGGAAAATCTTGAGAATTAAGCGAGCACACCAATGTCGCGCCGCTTTCATCAACGGTATGGCTTTCGACCTGATACGGCTGATTTAACAACAAACCGTGGATTGTCGTTGGAGATTCGGGTGATTTGTCAAATTGATAGGTTTTGCCCTCAAACTGCCATGTGCCGTTTCGGATTCGGTTCGGGAAGGGGAACAGAATCGGATTGCCGTAAGCGGTCGGACGTTGTTCCAATGTGACAAGATCCGGCGGTGCGTCTATTAAATTGAACCAAGTATCTCCGGCTGCCACCTTGAAAGCGTAGCAGTTGTTTCCGAGTGCAGGCACGATTTCAGTAACTGCTTTCCCATCTTGCTGGAGGTAGTAAACCTGAAATCCGTCAACTGTTTTTACCGCGACTGAATACGTTGTATGCGTCATCGTTTCCTCTCTATCTGCGTTTGCGAATATTGTTGAAAGTAAGAAAAGAACACAACCCGTTGCGTGTAACCAATTTTTTCTGGGTTGACGGAAAGAAAAAACACCGATCATTTTCGCCACCATATTACGCTTTAGCGCACCAGTAAATGCCGCGTTGTAGTACCTTCCGGAAGTTGGGATTAGAAAAGGTGACATCGTCGTGGCCGCTCTGTAAGCAGAAGATGCGAGATTTCCCATATTCACGCGCCCAACCGAGAACCTCCATACTGTTGGGATGATCAACTGTTAATAGAATTGCGCTATCATCGCCAGCAGATTTCATGGTATACGTCTCGTCGCCCATCTCCCAATCGGTGAGACCGTCGGTAATGGGGTGCGTCGCATCAGCGATTTGTACGTTTAGGGTTTGCCGTGGATAGTATCCGAATTCGCCGCGATCGTCCACCCCGCACATTTCAGAATAGGCATCCCATTCAGGAAACGCGAGGATAGCATGATGGAGAATCACCATGCCCTGTCCGCGTTCTGTTAAACCGAGAATAGCTTGTGCTTGTGCATCCGTCGGAGATGGACGATGAAAGTTGTAAAAGACGATAGTGTCGTAGTCTTTCTGGTTAGGGTCATCTACGAAAATATCCAGCTCTTCTCGGACGAATTGGATACGTTCCATACTTTCAAAAACTGCGTCAAACTGTTTCTCTTGAAATCCATGTTCGCCGGTTACGACTGCAATGAGCATAATTTTTTTCTCCTGGAACTTTGGTTTCGGCATACGGAGTATGCCTACCACTTTGCAGATCTAATCCGTAATTGCCTGATATGTCAGGACACGGAATTGGGCGTGGAATGGGGAATCACCGATTAATTGCGTCATTAAGATGCCGATTAATTCTTCAACGGGATCAATCCAAAATGTCGTACTCGCGAGGCCGCTCCAACTATAAGTGCCTTCAGAACCGGGGGCATGAGTATCGGCGACGTTGGTGACAACGGCAAATCCGAGTCCGAAACCGCATCCGGTTCTCTCAAGCGGCTGCCAATCGTCGGAGATATGATTCATTCGGATGAGCTCAACGGTTTTTCTTCCGAGGAGTCGCACGCCATCAAGTTCACCATCGTTGAGCAACATTTGACAGAAGCGGAGATAATCCGCGGCGGTTGATTGTAATCCGGCACCACCGGAGTGAAAAAAGCTGAAGGGGCCGCTTGAAACAGGGGCATTCTCAATTACCTGAATACCGCCGTCTTCCGTGGGTTCATATAACGTCGCATATCTATCAGCCTTGCCGTCGGGGACCGAGAAAGCGGTGTCGTTCATACCCAAGGGATTAAGGATACGAGTTTTTAAAAATTCCTCAAAGGGTATACCCGATACGATCTCTACAAGATACCCGAGTACGTCGGTAGACATACCATAATTCCAGGCGGCACCTGGGTGGTGAAGGAGCGGAATATTTCCGAGTTCTTTCGCCATATTTGCGAGGTCTCCACCGTAGAAATTCGCTGCTCTATACCGCTCATTAATCGGATGCTCCCAGTCGCCACCGTAGATAAGCCCAGAAGTATGCGTGAGTAGATGCTTTATCGTCATCTCTCGCTCGGCGTCAACAATAGCCTCTCCACCTTCAGTGTAAACCTGCATATCCTTGAAAGCGGGAATCAATTCGGAGACAGGTGTACCGAGCTGGAAATGTCCTTCTTCGTAGAGCATCATGACAGCGATACTGGTAATCGGTTTCGTCATCGAGTAGATGCGGAAGATGGTATCAAATTCGATAGGTTTTGCAGTCGCGACATTTTGCGTTCCGCACTTTTCCAAATGAACGAGTCTGCCTTCACGCGCGATCATCGTTAGTGTGCAGGGGATTTTACCGTCATCAACCCAGCGTTGCATGACCGGAGCGATGCGTTCCAATCGCGAAGTTGACATGCCCACATCTTCAGGCACAGCCCGCGGTAATCCTTCGTATAATGTCATCAAAATCTCCTAAGATAGTTCATTACTCGGTGAGTGCCTGATAGGTTAGGACTTTAAATTGCCTTTGAAAAGGATGAGGGTTATTGAGAAGCTGCGTCATGAGCAAGCCGATCAACTCCTCTTGTGGATCAATCCAGAAGGTGGTAGCTGCGGCACCGCCCCAACTGAAATTTCCTACGGACTCCAGAATGTTTGGTGGTTCCTTGTCCGTAACAACGGCGAAACCGAGTCCAAACCAATCGTCGTGGTGTGGGTATCGCATCAGCTCAACCGTTTTCTTCCCTAATATGCGGACACCGTCGAGTTCACCGCCGTTGAGCAACATCTGAGAAAACCGCATGTAATCTGCAGCGGTTGAGACGAGTCCCCCACCGCCGGATGGGAAAAAACTGACCGCATCGTTAGCGAGTGGTGCATCTTCTCCTACGCGTTTCATCATCCCCTCTCTCCTGTTGTGCCGATACAGTGCCGCAAACCTATTCACTTTCTCCGGCGGCACTGAAAATGCAGTGTCCATCATACCAAGCGGTTTAAAGAGACGGGTTTGGAGGAACTCTTCAAACGACATACCAGATACGACCTCCACGAGATAACCAAGCACATCAACGGAGACTCCATAGGTCCACCTTTCACCCGGTTCGTGAACGAGCGGGATATCGCCGAGTTTCTTCACCATGTCTGCCAACGTCGTGCCGCGTTCAAAAATTTTCGCCTCTTTATAGCGTTCATCAACGGGTTTATTGCCCCAACCGTAAGTTAATCCCGCGGTATGCATGAGGAGATGCTTGATCGTTATCTCCTTTTTGGCATCCAAGATTTCTGTCTGATCCTCGTTGTAGACCTTCATGTTTTTAAATTCAGGGATAAATCTGGAGACAGGCGTGCCGAGTTGAAAGTGTCCCTCCTCATAAAGCATCATCACAGCGACACTGGTAATCGGTTTTGACATGGAGTAGATACGGAAGATTGTATCGGATTCAATGGGTTTGTTGTTCTCGACATCTCGCATGCCGATGGTTTCAAAATGAACGATTTTCCCGCGTCTCGCCACAACTGTTAGAAATCCGGGGAGTTCTCCTGAATTGAAGTAACCTTGTAGGAGAGAGCGGATACGCTTTAGGCGTTTGGTAGAAACACCGACCTCCTCTGGTATTGCCGTGGGGAGTCCGGGCGTCGAAGAGGCGTTAACATTTTTCAGAGTTGTTGTCTGAACATCTTGTTTAGGGGCAAGGTTAACTGTTCCGCACGCGAGTATAGTAATGCAGAAAAGTAGTAAGTATACAGACGTAAATTTTCTCAATCTGTTCTCCTTCTTTATTCAATAAGTGCCTGATAGGTTAGGATTTTAAATTGATCGTGGGAAGAACCAGGGTCACCGATCTGTGTCATGAGCAAACCAATCAACTCCTTTTCGGGGTCAATCCAGAAGATAGTACCGGCGGCACCGCCCCAACTGTAACTTCCTGTTGATTCCGGTGTGTCTGATGGTTCTTTATCGTCGGCTGACTCCTTCTTATCAGTAACAATAGCGAAACCGAGTCCGAACCAACTATCGTGATGTGGGGAGTGCATCAGTTCAACCGTTTCCTTCTTCAATATGCGGACCCCCTCGAGTTCGCCACCGTTGAGCAACATCTGACAAAACCGCATGTAGTCTGGCGCGGTTGAGACGAGTCCACCACCACCGCCTGGAAAGAAACGGACCTCACCGTTCTTGAGGGGTGGATCTTTTTCAACACGCTCCAACCTCATTTTTCGGTCTTTATCCCCTTTTATCCGCTTTTCTTTTTTTATAGCACCGTCCGTCTTTTTTTCTGTGTCTTTATCGCCTTTCATTTCCCCTTCTTTGTTAAGTTGATACAGTGCGGCAAACCTGTCCAACTTCTCTAAAGGCACTGAAAATGCGGTATCAACCATACCGAGTGGTTTAAAGAGACGGGTTTGGAGAAATTCTTCAAACGGCATCCCGGAAACCACCTCCACAAGGTAGCCGAGTACATCGGTAGACACACCATAAGTCCAGTCTTCACCCGGTTCGTGAACGAGCGGAACAGTACTCAATTTTCTCGCCATATCCGCCAGCGTCGTGCCGGATGCGAAAATGTTCGCCTCCCGAAAGCGTTTATCGGCAGTTTCACCGCCCCAACCATAGATTAACCCCGCGGTATGCGTGAGCAGGTGTTTGACCGTTACGGCGTTCTTCGCGTCCGAGATTTCTGTTTGCGCCGCGTTGTAGACCTTCAGATCCTTAAATTCAGGGATGAAATCGGAAACGGGTGTATCGAGCTGAAAGTGTCCCTCCTCATAGAGCATCATCACAGCGACACTGGTAATCGGTTTTGACATGGAGTGGATACGAAAGATTGTGTCTGCTTCGATGGGTTTGTTGTTTTCCACATCTCGCATGCCGATGGTTTCAAAATGAACGATTTTTCCGCGTCTCGCCACAGCTGTCAGGAATCCCGCTATACGTCCGTCATCAACATAGCCTTGCATGACAGGACGGATGCGTTCAAGGCGTTCGGCAGAGATACCGACCTCTTCCGGCACCGCCATCGGAAGCCCTTGCCCCAAGGCAAGTGTCGTGATACAGAAAAGTGGTAAGCATGCGAACGTTAATTTTTTCAATCCATTCTCCTTTAATGGTTATCAGTTGTCGGTTAACGGTTAACGGTTAAGAGTGCTTTCTGGCAGTGATACAATCTATAACTGACACAAAAGCCCTCTTAACCGAAAGCCGAAAGGTTTTTTGCCGAAAAAAATCCATACTGAAAAAACCAATAATCCTAAATTATTGTACGACCTTAAGGTATCCCCAGCGCGTTGCGAGTTTGCCGCCGGGTTCAACGTTGAGGATTTGTGCCAAGCCGACATCCATGGCTTGCTGAATTTCCTTCTCGGTTCGCGCGACGTTGGAGATGCGTATCTCATCAATGATACCCTTTAATCCGTTTGCGTTATCAAGATTCGGTACGCCGATTGTAATTGGATCGGTACTCTGAAAACTTTGGTTGTTGGGTGCTTTGGTCTCCAAATCACCATCAACGTAAACGTGTCCCATCTTGCCATCATAGGTAAAGGCGAGATGATGCCACTTGTTATCTGTGATGTCGCTTGTGCCGTCTATACTGAACGCGCATCCCCCATTTGCGCCGATCTGTGCATGCAAAACGCTCTTATCTACATGAACCCAGATGCCATAGTTTCGATTGGTGCACCCTGCCTGCTGTTTGCAGACCATACCCTGCCATTTACCGGTGCCCTCTTTCACTTTAACCCATGCTTCAATACTGAGTGTTTCCAACTCCAGTTCTTTGGTAGAGTCGACGACGATGTAGCCGCCAGCAGTACCGGGGAACTCTAACCCTGTTCCGAATTTCGCTTTCACCCACTTCGGGTTGCCAGCAAATTTGCCGTCGTGTCCATTTCCAGAAGCGTCTTTCACGGTTCTCCCAGCACCTTCCTCAAAGAGCCAGACAGCGACTGTATTTTTATCTACGGCTGCGTCGGCTATTCCGCTACCAAACAGGAGTGAAACGGCGAGTACAACTGAGATCCCGATGAGACTATAGAAGAATTTCGCATTCGTGATGCACATAGTTACCCCTCCTTTTACTTATGTAGGACTTACGCACTCCCCTGGTAGGTGCGGTTTCTAACCGCACCGAACCCTGATAGAAAGTGCCTTTATTATATCAAAATAGGCGTTCTGAACCAATTTTGCGTAAGTCCTATTATGTATTCTATCAGAGAAAGAATTTTTAAGTCAAGGGATTTGGGGTTAGCCATCAGAGCCAAAAAAAATGTTGACACGGGATTCCGTATGGCATATAATTTCGCATGTCCTGTTAGGCGCGTTGGTGCGCGAATCGTGATTTGGACAGACACATAAGGAGGCTTTTACATGGGAACCGAACGAATTAAAATGGGATTAGTCGGATGTGGCGGTATGTCCGGTGCACACATGGGTGGCTATCGTCAACTCTGGTCGAAAGGCCTTAGAGATTTTGAGATTGTGGCGGCGTGCGACATCGCCGAAGAACGCGCAGAGGAACGCGCGAATCAGGCACACGAATTTCAAGGTGGTACGAAGCCAGCAGTCTATACAGACCTCGATGCAATGCTGGCGAAACACCCTGATTTGGCGTGCGTAGACATTTGTGCACTTCACAGTGCGCATCATTCACTTGCTGTGCCTGCGCTTGATGCTGGAAAGCATGTTATCATTGAAAAGCCGTTCGGTATCACAATGCGGGCATGCCAATTGATGATGGAAGCGGCGGAGCGGAACGACAAAATCATCTCTGTGGCAGAAAATTACCGTCTGGCGCGCATCCAACGCACCCGTAGTTGGGCAATCGCGCAAGGACGTATCGGTGAGCCGCGTATGTTCTTCTGGATCGAAGTCGGCGAAGGCTTAGGTAAATGGGGCTGGCGCAACTTCAAGATGGATGCAGGCGGCGGTTGGGCATTAGATGGCGGTGTGCATTTCACCGATCTGATGCGCTATATTCTCGGTCTGGAAGCCGAGGAAGTTTACGCGATTAACAAGGCTTACGAACCTTACCGCTACGATAATCCGGGTGAGCGTGAAGGTGGTTATGCCGTTGATGTCGAAGACGCGATGATCGCTACCATCAAGTTTGAACAAGGTGTTACCGCGCAGTGGACCTGGGTCGGTTCGGCACCGGGACACGGTTTTGGTCAACATACCGTTTACGGTAGTGAAGGCGCGCTTGATTGGGGTAGGGGTTTAGTGCCGCGCGGCGGTGAACCGATTTCCAACGAAGATCTGATGAAAGAATTCACGGATAGCCTCAGCGATTCGGAACGGGAATACTATTTCCCAGGCGGTATTGAAGATACAGTTGCGATTGAGTTGAAATACTTCGCCGATGCGATTCGGAGCGGTGGCAAACCCGAAGTGGACGCTGTTGAAGGGATGCGGTCTGAAGCGATCTGCATGGCGGTCTATGAATCCGGATGGTTCGGTCGCCCTGTGACGATTGCCGAGATTGAAAACTGTGAACTTGAAGGCTATCAGAAAGAGATTAACGATAAACTCGGGATTGGTGTATAGATATAACCGCTACGATGGGTTACTCATTTCTCTGTGGGACTGGAAGATTGGACAGTTGGAAGACTGGAAAATCTTCTGTCCTCGTAATTGGTTGAAATTATGGATCGATTGAACGGAAAGGTTGCGATTGTCACGGGTGCTGGGAAAAAAGGTGAAGTTGACGGGACGGGCTACGCCACCTCCATGCTCTTCGCGAGAGAAGGTGCGAAAGTGCTATTGGCGGACATCTCTCCTGAAAACGCCAATGCCACACTGTCAGAAATTGAGGCAGAAGGTGGCGAAGCCTCCGTGTTTATCGGGGATCTGTCCACAGAAGCAGCTTGCGCTGGAATGGTGGAAGCTGCCGTTGAACGCTTTGGTAAAGTGAATATCCTTTTTAATAACGTCGGACTCGGTGGCTCTGGGATGGTCACGGAGGTAGACGAGGAGAAGTGGGATAGAGTGATGGATGTCAACCTTAAGAGCATGATCATGGCGTGTAAGCATGCGGTGCCGCGGATAGCTGAGGCGGGAGGTGGCTCGATTATCAATGTCTCGTCGATTGACGCGCTGCGGGCGGGTTGGGTTCGGAATGTGCCATACGCGGCAGCGAAAGGCGGGATGATTTCGACGACGAAGGTGATGGCGGTCCATCACGGACGCGACAATATCCGCGTGAATTGTATCGCGCCTGGGCATCTCTATGCCTCGTTTCCTGCACCGTATCTGAGTGAAACGGAACGGGAGCGTCGCCGCCTCATCGGACCGCTTGGCACAGAGGGGACCGCATGGGACGTGGCGTGGGCGACGGTTTTTCTCGCCAGCGACGAGTCGAAATGGATATCTGGTGTCGTTATCCCGATTGATGCGGGTTTACTGGCGGCAACGCCGCTTGCTGTTGTGCATCAATTGGACGAATAATGGGCAGTCGGCCACATAGATATTCAATTGGTAGATGATGACATTATTGCGAGTCCCACAAGTAGTTTATGTTGAATTTGACTGGATCCTCAGCAGCGATTATTCCTTCCATTCGCACTTTTAAATCTAAAAGCTCTGCGGACTGCGTTGGATAGAAGAACTGAACACCTACTTCGTTATCGAGACTAATGAATTGTGCAAAACCCGTTATATCTTCATCTGCCAGTTGTTTTCCATTTATTGTGACTGTTACGCCGCTCTCACTCAGTGTCGGTGGATTTTGGGGTATTGCTCCCTCGGGGTAGTATATCCAGATAATCCATCCGTGTCCATCATTGGTATCATCTGGATTATTGCTGTTATTGCCGGTGTTATCACCATTGGTATCATCCGGATTATCGCCATTGGGTGAACCACCGTTATTATTGCCGTTATTACCGGTGTTACCACCGTTATTATTGCCGTTATTACCGGTGTTACCACCATTGCCGTTATTACCGGTGTTACCACCATTGCCGTTATTATTGCCGGTGTTCCTACCATTGCCGTTATTATTGCCGTTATTACCGGTGTTACCACCGTTATTATTGCCGTTATTATCGGTGTTACCACCGTTATTATTGCTGGTGTTCCCCCCATTGCCGTCATTATTGTTATTTCCACCCTGTCCGTTAGGCGTTGACGGGTCTCCTGTCGGATCCGTCGGTGTCTGTCGGATCGGGACTCTTTCTGCGCGCACAACAGGTTTCCCTTCATGATAGAAGATATACAGCCGTCTCTCCGGATAGATGTAGATGTCCGGTCCGTTAGTGGTATCTGCGTCCGCCCCTGTTGGCAGTGTAAGTTTTATGCAGGTTGCGTCAAGATCATCCTGAAAGCAGACAGCATTTCCATCGGTTGAGACAAGATAGCGATCCACTTCATGAACAGTCAACGTTGAACCTGTATAAGGCATATCGGAGCATCCGGTGATAGCAAAAAGGATCATGAGGGTTCCGATGCTGAATTTCGGGGGTGTAGGTTTAAATTTTTCCGAGTTCCGAGAATTCATTTGTGATGTTTTTCTCACGATGCTGCTCCTGTTCCATCGAAGTTTATACTATTGCTGCATAAAGTTTGAATTTGAAGGTATCTGCGAATGTCGAGCGAGAAAACCTTGAAGAAATCCGCAGAAATACTCCAAGCAAAACGCGTTACTGTATGGGGTGTAAGCGGAGGATATTTTGGTTATTGTCGGCTTCTACACTGTCTCCGTTGATATGGAAGGTTGCTATATTGGCAGGTACGACTCCGTCTACCTGAATTGTTATTTCTGGGGTTTGCGTTTTGACGGAAAATCGAACGCCGCGTCTACCGTCGTTTTTGTTGATTTGGGTGAATTCAGTGATCTTCAGATCGCTTTGCCTATTGATGGGGATTGTCTCTCCTTCGGCGATTCTGATATCGAGTCCACTGGTTTCGGGTGTGTTGCCGCGGTTCGCTTCACGGAATGCGCTTGGATAGTATATCTCGATGCTCCAACCTTCTGGTATATAGTTAGTATCGCCACCGTTTAGATTGACATTTGATGGCAGTTCGGCTTTGCCTGCCTCTACCAATTCCTGGACAATCTGGGTGGTATCCATGAGTCGTTTTGCTTCCAATATGGTTCGCCCTTGATAATTAAAGACATAGACGATATTTGTTGAATGGACGTGGACAGTTGGTACAGAGTCTCTATCTGTTGGTGCGATTTCTGTTTTATCCAACAAAAGTTTTACGCAGATTGCGTCGAACCCATCTTGCAGGCAGACGGTATCTTGTTCTATTGTGTTAAGATACTGGTCCAGGTCGCCAGAGGTTACTACGGGTCCTGAATAAGGGACATCGGTGCAGCCTGCTACGCTGATAAGTATAATGAGCAGACCGCTGATTAAAAAGGTTATATTGTTGATTTTTACTTTCATATTTTTCATAGTGTTGCTCCTCCGTGTGAAATACTGACGCAGATGACAGATGATACATTTTGCATGCGGTCAAACGTTATAAATAAACGATGGATAGGGGTTTTAGGTTTCACGTTTATAGCGGTAAAATTACAGAAAAAAATTGACTTATCCTCTATTTTTGGGTATGTTTGTTAGGAGTGTCTT
>VXZK01000138.1:4559-21010 GCA_009845545.1 Candidatus Poribacteria bacterium | reverse complement strand
AACATATTCTTCAACATTCATACAAAATAACTGCTGCCAAAAACTTTACACACCCTTTGGCAATAGCAATGTTTTCACAGAAATTGTATAATTGTATAATAGTCAGAACGTCACTTGGTAGAGAATTTCGGCTGCTCCGCTTGGAGCGGTCCCTACCATAACCGAATTTATGTGAAATAAAACAAGCGCAAACCTACTATTTACAAGGGTTCATAGCGACTTTCAACAACTTTTTGCAAGTCCAAAACGACTAATTCCGATAAGTGTTTTTCATAAATAACTACTTGGTGGTCAAAGATGTTCCGTGATATTCTCTCAAGCCGGGCGATCCTCATTGGACTTGTGTTCTTTGTGCTGATGGTTGCTGGCAGCCTCCTTTACAGTTGGCACGTTCGACGCACCACTGAGGCTGAATTGGAATCAACAAACCACGCCGTGCAAGCACTCAAAAACAAGAACGATGCACGCCCCGCACAAGAGGTGAATGTTCTCAGAGGGAACGAGACACCCGGTTTTGTAGACACGCTCAATAAACACACGGACACACCGATGTCTGATGAAATAGAGGTGGGATACAACGAGACCGAGAACCTTGACATCGTGGATGCATTCTTACCGGACGATATGAGTTCAGAGGAAGCATCCGCCGAACAGATGCTAGTCTCTCCTTATGGGTTCGGTCCGTACCCACCTCTGCCAGATGATCCATATTGGGTGCCCGAGACATGGCCTGCTAAATCTGCAAACCATGAATTGATGCTACGCGTCAGCATAAAACTCATCTCACAAGGAATACCTGTCAAAGGTGGTTCTATGCAGAATGGTTTGGTATATCCCAGCATCAAAGGTATCCGTTATGTTGAATGGAAAGAGTATATCGGGGGGAACGGTATTCCTGTTAGATATATAAGCAGAGATACAGGGCATCCGGATGATAGAGAAAAAATGCGTACCTTCAAAGAAGCAACAAAAGGAAGAAATCCTACTGAGAGTGACTTTCCATCAGGTATAGAATTTGTATCTTATGAAGAAGGTGGAATAGACCCCTACACATTTTTAGATTTACCATAGGAGATTTATCATGAAACGAATAGGGTTTTATTGTCTGATGCTTATAGTATTTAGCAGTGTATCCATTTGGGCCCTGCGAGGCCCTGTTGAAGGCAGAACTTACAACCGAGATCACCATTGGAAGAGTCCAGCAACGAATCGGAAGTATGCACAATGTCAGGGTAGTGATTCAGATGGGCAATTGAATGCTTCCGCCTCGTCCGAAGTTGATGTAGAGGAACGTCTTGAAATCTCGTGGCCGCCCTTTCGCCGAGGGATAGCCTATTCAGCGTCTGCGGCTATCTCTGGAGCAGCTCCTAACTCGGCTTATAATGGCTACTGGTCCATTGGTGCCTATGTTCCGAATGATGCTCCTGACTATAAGAGCAATGAATGGTGGGGATGGGTGGATGAAGGTGCATCTGCAAGTGATTTTGCCCCGCGCGACAACATAGATGACGTAGTCGCCTCCTCTGAATTATCAAGTTGCGATGCTAGTGGAAATATCGATGGTGGAGGTGCTTGGGAAAGTGGTTCTTCCGGATCAACCGGGCCAAGTCAGCAGTCAAACTACGCAACCGCCATCGGGAATTGGTAGCCCTCGGAGGTGGCACAGTAGAGCCGTCGTTTCCTAACATCGACGGCTTCTTATTTTTAAGACTTACGCGTTTTTTTCGTAAACTCCTACATAATACGGCAAAGTTTGAAACCCCGCCGGCGGAGCGGTTTGCGTAAGTCCTGTTAAAGACACTTTTTTTCGGAAAAAACGTGCAAAATCCAAAAAAAGTGAAAATCCGCTGCCGCTTTTAAGTCAAGGATACCTTAACATGTAGGTGAATGTCAATATTTTTCGAGTGGAAAATATGGAGCGGTAGGTACTGATAACTGAATGCTAATGGCTGACAGCCAATTACGCCTTCTGCTTCGGGTTCCAAAAGGCGCAAATCACTGCGGTAATCGGAATCGCGAGGACTAAGCCGAGCGTGCCAGCCAGCAACCGCACAATCTCCGCTGAAACGACACCGATACTCAGCAGCTGCGCCGGTGGCGATTTGAAGAAGGACAGATTCGGTGCCGCAATCGTGACGACAAGCAGCAACTCTACACCGAGATAAGCAAAAACCAGTGTATTCACCATCGTCCCAAGGATATCCGTGCCGACGTTGAGACCGGAGGCGATCAGCCGCCAGGTCGGCATGTTCGGGTTCGCCTTGCGAATCTCCTCCATACTCGATGCCACCTCAATCGCGCCATCCACGGCAACCCCTAACACACCCATCAACATCCCTGCCAAGAGGATCTGCACGAAATCAAAGGGCGGTGTGCGCGTAGCCTCTATAATATCCGCCGAGATCGCGTTCTCTAACCCAGAGAAATGAAGATGTTGCTGCGCAAACAGGACAATCAGCCCCGCAACCAAGATGCCGCCCATCGTTCCCAACACGGCTGAAAACGTCTTCCGACTCGGACCGATGACGAACACCAGCGACACAAACGCCACCGCGCCCGAAGTTAGCGTTACAATGAAGACTGCATTCGCACCGTCCGAGATCAAGGGCAGCATGAAGAAATAGATGACGGCAGCAGAGATGAGCATCGCGCACGCCGTACGGATGCCTTCAATCCGACCCACGAGGATAATCAAGAGCAGCATGCCGCCAACCATCCAAATCAGGAAACGGTCCCTACCATAATCTTGGACGATGTTAACGAGACTGATCTGCTCAGGACTCCCGGCGACACGGCACAGAATAACGTCACCCGGCTCCGCAGGGATACTCAGCAACGGCATATTGTGGTTCACAATGTTCCGTAGCACCAAGTGTCTGCCTTTATACATCCCGCTCAGCATCTCTACTTCAAGGATATGATGCTCACTTTTTGATTCATAGACATTGAGGACCGTCTGCTGTCCCTGCGCCATTTCACGGATACTATAGGTTTGCTCATACTTCTCATCCGAGAGCAGCCAACGACTGTCTTTCCACGGTTTCACTGAGACGGTGACTTCGTTAGAAAACGGAATGTTCTGCGCGCCGAACGCCTCACGTAAAGCGACAGGCACACTACGCTTGTCGAGATCGCTTATCGCACTGCTATCCATCTGAAAAAGGAAATTTCCGTTCGACTCAAGCAACCGGACGACTCTACCTTTCGCGTACTCCGATTGCTCCGAGATCGTCGCAGAGAGTCCGTGTGTTCGGTAGTATACGAAGATTGTACCTATCAGAACGATAACCATCGCGATAGGCACAGCGATACGCGCCTTGCTGTGTGGCGGATCGGCACGGAACAATTCCTCTAACTCCGCTTCCGAAGGCAGGTCCTCATGAATTTCGGATTTGTCCACTTTCGCGTATTGCGTCAGGAATCCTGCAACGGATGCAGCAATCGGGACTGTCAGCACCAATCCAATCGTACCCACCACCGCTTGAATAATTGCAACCGATGTCGCTTCATCGTTAACGAGACGGAGAAACGGGTAGAGGTAACCGACCTCTGGAAATTCAATACGCGGGAGCAGCATTGTCATCATGTGCGCACCGAGATACGCAAAGATAAGCGTGTCCGCCATCGTCCCCATAATATCGCGTCCGACATTCAGCCCCGCTCGAATCGCTTGTCGGACGGTGATGTTCGGATTCACCTGTTTGACTTCATGCACACTTGAGGAGATGGACATACTCACATCCATCATCGCACCGACAGCCCCCAAAATGATGCCAGCGGAGAGAATACCCGTGAAGTTCCAACCATGTGAGGCAGGCGTCCGCCACAGCGCAATCCCGAGTTCAAGGAAACCAAACTCTTGTGCCAACCCTGTCAGTGCCATTGCCCGTTGACTAATCACCGACAAAATACCGACAGCCGCCAAGCCGCCGAGTGTCCCAAGTACCCCGGAGATGACCTTGAAACTAAACCCTGTAATCAGGAGGAAGGTCGTTAATGTAAGACATGCAGCAATAAGGAGGGCAACACCGATCGGGTTGTAACCGCTGATCGTCAATGGAACAAGTAGGTAAACAACAGCAAGCGCAGTAACAAAGAGCGTCAGAATCGCACGGACACCTTTCATCCCAGCGACAAGTATCATCAGAATGCCTAAAGCACCCGCCAGATACAGCAGGAACGGCGTGCGGAAGTACTCGCGCATAGAGACCCGATCAATTTTCGGGTTCATCGGGTCCCGGAGCGGGATATCGAGGAACAACACATCGCCTTTGTGCAACACGCGGTCCCCGAAGGCGCGACCCGTCCAGATGTTGTTGACCTTGACGATCTCGCCGCGAAATTGTCCAGAGAGGATACGGAAGGACAATACTTGGTCGGCTTCGTCGCTTGTGTCTATGCCAATCACGCGTCCCAAGCAGACCAGCACCTGCAAGGCACCGTCGTGCGTCACCTCTGCGAACCGATAAAGTTGGACGTGTAAAACCGCAACGCTCAGCAGGATCAGTAAAATCGCAACGATTTTGATGTTTCTTTCTTTCATAATTTTCTTTCTATTCAGTTAGGGTATAACAAATGTAAAAGTCCATAAATTACGAGACACTAACCGATATGCAAATAACATGCCAATCCAGCAAACGCACATTACTCTACAGTCCACCGCTCCGAGCGATAAAGTTGCACAAATCGGTGCAGCATTGGCAGATATATTGCCCGAATCTGTGCAGAGCGGTGCCGTAGGTTGGGTTGAACGGCATTGAGAAGTCGGATGTCGGTTTTTCAAACATACGTCAAAGCTAATATGCTGCCATATACACTCCAGCCGAAGTGAAACCCAACTTCACACTGTCTATAGTCTTGGAAACTTCAAAACAGAAACGTTGGGTTTCACTCAGTCTCTGTTTGGTATAGCATGTACGTAGAAACTTCATCTCTCTATGATTTTCATGGATTTGATGGAGTCCGTTCAACCCAACCTACGATGCTAAAACCCGGCGTGGCTAAGCAAGTTTGAATATTAAATAGGCACATTGTACATCGCTGACAGACGGTGACCCCGGGGAAAATATAGAATTACTAAATTATTTTCTGAAACCTCATCAAACTGCGTCTATAGGACTTCGGTTCAGAGATGCTTCCGAATATTTTCGGCAACGCTGCGGGGGATGCCTTTCACAGATAGCAACCCGTCTAAACTCGCCGCGCGGATCGCCTCTATTGAACCGAAATGTTGAAGCAGTGCCTGTTTTCGTTTCGGACCGAGGTTCGGAATCTCGTCAAGTACAGACGCACTCAGCGACTTTTGCCGGAGCTGTCGATGGTACGTAATCGCAAACCGGTGTGCCTCATCGCGCAATCGCTGGATCATGTGCAAAGTCGGGTTATCTTCGCGCAACACAATCGGTTCGGATTTCCCCGGCACAAAAATCTCCTCAATCCGTTTCGCAAGCGCAATCATCGGAATATCAGGTAGTCGGGACGTAGCGAAAGCCTTCATAGCTGCCTGCGCTGCGCTCAATTGACCTTTGCCACCATCAATCAACATTAGATCCGGCAGTTTATTAAATTTTTCATCGTCTGCGATGGCACGCCGGAAGCGGCGCGTGAGCACCTCTTGCATCATCGCGAAATCGTTCTGCCCCTCAACCGAGCGGATCTTGAACCGGCGGTACTCGCTTGAAGCCGGCTTCCCATCCTCCAAAACGACCATTGATCCAACAGCAAACCGATCACCGAGATTGGAAATATCGTACGCCTCAATCCGTCGGAGCGGGTGTTTTAATTCAAGCAGCTCCTGCAGTTCAACGAGTGCCGGTTCCACACCACTACTATAAACCACATTTTGTTCGCGTTGTGTCAGCAGAATTTCAGCATTTTTCGATGCCAAAGTCTGTAGTTTCCTGAGCCGCCCCGATCTCGGTACATGTAACCCGACACGACTCCCACGTTTCTCGCTCAACCAGTTTTCTATCAGTTCTACGGATTCAATCGGTATCGGCAAAACAACCGTTTTTGGCACGAAAACCGCGTTTTGATAGTACTGCGAAATGAACGCACTTAACGCCGTCGCAAGTGATTCCGGGTCTGCATCATTGAGGTAGTAGTGTTCACGCTCAAGCAGCTTGCCATCTCGCACCCGCAGCAGCTGCACGCACGCAATATCAGTCCGCGCCGCAATGCCGATGACATCCTCGTCTGCAGCGGAGACGCTATCCATATTCTGTGTTGTAATCGCCTGTTGAACGTCCTTAAGCGTGTCGCGATACTTCGCGGCAGTCTCAAAATCGAGTGCCTCCGCGGCGGCTTCCATCTGTGCTGTCAATTCTTTAACAACAGCATCCGTATTCCCACTCAAGAACTGACAGACCTTCCGAACAATCTCGTCATAATCTGCGACACTAATCTTATCTGCACAGGGACCCGGACACCGACCGATGTGATAATCCAAACAGACCCGGTACCTATTTTTTGTCTCCGTGAGCGGTAAGGTACAGGTACGGATAGGAAAGAACTTCGTCAACTGTTTAACGACCTGCCGCGTTGAACGGACGTGAACAAAGGGACCAAAATATCGTGTGCCGTCGTTCTCGGCTTTACGCGTAATATGGATACGCGGAAAGGGTTCATTCGTGGTTACGCGTAGATACGGGTAGCGTTTATCGTCTTTCAGTTTCACGTTGTAGCGGGGCTGATGCGCCTTAATCAGGTTATTTTCCAGAATCAACGCCTCTACTTCCGTCTCTGTGACGATATAATCCACCTCAGTAACATACCGCATCATCTGCGAAGTCAACGCCGATGTAGATTTATCACGACTTTCGATAGCAAGTTTCGGCTTGCCAGCTTCGCCGAAATAGGAACGGACGCGCGTTCGCAAACGATTCGCTTTTCCGACATAGATGACACTGCCATCGGAGGCTTTCATGAGATAAACGCCCGGCGCATTCGGCAGCGATTGCCACAATTCGGGTGTAGCGTTATCAAGTTGTTCTGCCTTCATCTCTTACACTCCTATGTCAGTTTTCTACATGTTCTGATGGTTACATCTACTCCTGAGAGAACTGAACTTTCGCATAGATTGCCTGTAAGGATAATTCACAGTCTATCGAAATAAGCCGAAACACGTCATCATGGGTTAGGTTCTCTCATATACCGCCCGATAGATAGGTCTACCCTCTAAGATATACTTGGTTTCAAAGTTCGTGGCGATATCGCGATCGGGTTTGAGATTCGCGTCAATAGGGTGAAGTACGGACAAACCTGCAAGCCGTTCCTGAATCTCTTGGAAATATGCCGCATAATCTGTCACAATATACAACCTACCGCCCTCTGCGTTGAGTGTACGCGTCAAGGCTTCCAAAAAGTCTTGATTCCGAAAAATCCGCCGTTTTTGTTGTCGCTTTCTCGGCCATGGATCCGGGAAGTAGATATGATACGCCTGCACAGATACCGCAGCGACATATCGCGTCAAAAAGTAGTTCGCATCCGTCCACGCCAGACGCACATTAGAAAACGTCCCAGACGCTCTATCGACACCGAAATGCCGCATGTACTTTTCAAACCGCTCCCGTGTTAATTCGACGTACTTCTGTGCCCGCTCTACACCGATATAGTTGACTTTCGGATGGCGTTTCGACGCTTCAAGCAGAAAACGTCCCTTACCGAACCCAATTTCTATTTCTACCGGATGCGTATTCCCGAAAAGTGCCTCCCAATCAATCGGCGCAGCCACCTCACTGAGCGAAACAGTGTGTTCTGTGATAATGTCAATGATCTGAGAGTGAGAAGTTGTATTCTGATAGTAGAGGTCAGTGTAGTTCGGATTTTCGCGCATTTTTTCTTCTTAGTACCAAAAACAGAGTTCGTAATGTAATCGAGAACGGATATACGGAATGAAACACCAAAGTATCAAACCCACTCCATCGAACCGTAAGGAAAATTAAAAAAATTTGTGGAGATGCGTTTTAACCAAATTGTCCTGCGGTTGATACCCTAACACCTCAACAGCACCGCTTATATCAAGATAGCTCTGCTGATACCCGTCAGAGTTCGCAGAACGTCCGTATGTAACCAGATATTTTACCGGTCCATCATAATCCACAGCCAAACCGAAGAGTTGAACGCAATCTCGCGGGGTCAGGAGTGTGCTACAGTGGCGAATGCCGCTCGGTTCGTACGTCCCACTGAAAGTCCCGATACGGATACTAATGAACCGCATATCGTGTGCATCCACGAGATACCGTCCAGCAATCTCTGCCATCCCCTTCATCGCACCGTACCAGCTATCAGGACGGAACTGGTCTCCTGTCGAAAACCGAGGCGGAGAACTTAACCGCTCATTCCAACCTGAAACGTGATTCGTACTGGCGTATACAATCTTTTTAACGCCGCCTTCTCGTGCCGCTTCAAACAAGTTCATAGACGCGCCGATGTCGCTGACTTCACCCGGCTCTTTCCCAAGCGAATCCTGACGCACATAAGCCAAATGCACCAACACATCTTGATCACGGCACAATCCCTGCATCGCAGCATAGTCCCGAATATCTGCTTGCACGACATCGGAGTTTGCATCTGCAATCGGATTGATATCCATCAATGTGAGTGTATAGGTATCCTGTTCTTCCCACGCCTTCCAGAGCGCGGTACCGACTGCGCCAGCCGCACCCGTAATCAGTACACGTTGCTTCATCTTTTTTAATTCCCCTCGCGGTTCGGTCAAGTGAATCTCTTATTTCAATCACCTTTTTATGTATATCTGTCTTCCATTACATTACAGATTACGATTCTAACGCTATTTTCATCCACCCAATATTTAAAAATTTTCAGCATCCAGTGCCGCCATAATATCAGCGTGTACCGCTTTCGGATCAGCCACCGGTTGAACATAGAACCGGTCAATCGCCTGTCCACCTAACCCGGAACACTTACACATCTCAACGTTCAATCCGAGTTCCGCCAAGATACCGCTGAAATAGTGGAGGAATCCCATCTTCTCCTCACCAACGACGACAATCTCTGAGTAACTCCGCGCCGTCTCAACGCTAACCTCATCAACCTGCCACGTGTCATTCAGATTCACATAGTGCCGCTCAAAAATCTGGTTGAGTGTAACCTCCTCTGCAAGGAGACTCCGGATGTCAAAATCGAGGTCCCGTTTCAGGTCCTCGTCAAGGGGCATCGGTTCTCCGCGGTGATGGAGCGGTTGATGGACAAGTCGATAGATTTCAAGCTCAATATTCGTATCCTGTTTTGTGTAGACGCGCGCGTCTCGGACATCTATCCCATTCGCAAAAAAGAGACCGCTGACTCTGTGTAACTTCCCGATCCGACTCGGACTACAGAGATGGAGCTCGGTAAATCCAGGACGGTCAACAAATTGGACGATCCCCGCACTCGCCGTCGCATCTGTTTCTGTAACGGCTGCCTCTGCTTGTATTGTCATCTTTATATGCATAGCGATCTCCTCAGGCGAAACGCTAATACGGTAGGAGACCGGCATGTGGTGAAGGAATTGTTGAAATTCTTCAACAGGGGCAAAGGCACCCCACTGCGTCTCCTCTTGACCAACGAAGCGAGTGCGCGCCACCTCATACAAACTCTTCAGGTTATGCTTAACGACATGACTGAAGTTCTGTGAACCGTTGGCTTTGGAATCGCAATAGGTGAGCAGATAGAGCGCTGTTAAACGCTCTAACGAGTTAACCTTCTTACAGAATTCGGCGATCGTGCTTTCATCCCAATGATGATAGCGCGCGAGATCTATCATCGCGAGGTGCTCCCGAATCAAAAAGCAGATATCATCCGTCTGTTGTGAATTGAACCCAAATTCGGGCGCGATGCGTTCCGCTTTTTCCGCACCGGTCATCGGATGCGTCGGATCCGGCTTATCTATATCGTGTAGGAAGAGCGCCATATACAACGGACTCGGATCCGAAAGTGCGCGAAAGGCGGTGTTGAGCTCCTCTAACTCGGAAGTCGGGGACGGCGACACCGGGGCACTAAAACCGCCTGCCCCACCAAACGGACTACTCGACTCCGTCTGCCGGATCTCATCCAGATAGCCAATCGCAACAAGCGTATGTTTTCCAACGGTATACGGATCAAGACTCCGCTCGCTCCGTGTCATCATCGCCTTTTCAAAAAGTGCCCCACCCTCTCCGAGATGCGACAGGATATCGAGTCTGTGTAAGCGTGTGAGCGTCTTCGCGATATCACCCGGTATGTTTAGCAACTCGGCCATCCGCTTCTGGAAAGAACCCCAATCAAACGCATGAACGTAGCGCGAGATGAAGGTGGAAAGCGACGCATCGATTTCAAAATCGTATTGCTGGAAATAGGTGAACAGTGTAAAGAGCTCGGCCACATCCAACTCACCGAAATTATTATCCATGCAATAGAGCATATCTGTCCTAACCGCGAGCACATCGGAAATCGGGATACCGTTCGCCAACATCTTCCGAATTAACAATTCTGCTTTGAAATGCAGATATTTTGCCTTCGCGTAATATTCCGCCATGAACGCGTAACGCCCTTCGTCGGTTTCATCTGTTAATCCAAGGACGCGAGCGATCTGCGCCTGCAGCATATCCTCCTTCTCAGGATGATAGGTAAGATCATCGTGTGGCGCATCGGCAAGCACATGGAGCAGGTTGCGCACCTTGAACATGAAATCAAGAGACGGTATCAGCTGCGCATCTTCATAGCGTTCATAGAGTTCAGGTATTGATGTAAAATCTGGGAGCCCGCATATCCAGAGCGCATATTGAAGCGTCCGGAGTCCACCGCGTCCGGTTTTTACATTCGGCTGGTTGAGATAGATGGTCTCCTCAGAAGCCTTGAAAGCATCCGCCTTGGATTTCAGTAAGTCCAACACGAGTGAGATATCTGATTTTTCAGAGTGCACGGCTTTTCGGAAACGTTCCGTGAGCGTCGTGTCCCCCGCAATAAACCGCATATCAATCAATGCAGTCATATCTTGGTAGTTCCACTGCGCTATATCCGCCAGCGGACGATAGATAAAACTGAACTCAAATCCCGGAATCACGGAGTGGAGACTGTCAAAAAAATCGTAGAACCAGCGGATCAGTTCCAGCGTGCTCTCATCGTAAATATCCTCTAAATCCACAGAAGAGGTATAAACAACGTCCACATCCGAAAAATAGCAGAGCTCATTTCTGCCGTAACTACCGACACCATAGAGGGCGACATCCGGCTTCCAGCCTTCCAACTCCGTTTCTAAGTCAGCAGTATCAATGTCTGGCAGTTCCTTCAGCACGTCAATCTGCTTCTGGTATTCGTCCCGAATCTGGAAAGCAGCAACCTCATAAACCTTCTGAATCACGACATCCCACACCTGTGTATGTATGCCACAAGCACCAAAACCACTTTCGCCCGCTAAGATAAGGCTTTTTAACTGCTCCCGCTCGGATTGGATGAAAGCCGCAAGTTGTTTTTGCAACGCCTCAAAAGGCACATCTAAGTCAGGCACATAGGTATTGAGTCGTTTTTTGATCTGTGTGTTATCCATTTCGATCACCCCTGATATATTAGCGTAGTCCAATTATCGCGTAACTACCTCCGAACGATGAAATGATTAAAGGTTTCATTTAAACGCATTATACATCAAATACGGAAAAAACACAACTGTTGTTTCAATCGCGCTGCCTAAGAACGCTACTTTTTCCTTGACACACTTTTCTAACCTTGTTAACATACGCGATCAGGAGACCTAAAAATGAGCGATGCCAAATATCGGGTAGCCATCATCGGGTGTGGACGGATGGGGCAGAACTATGCTGAGGCATACACCACCTATCCAGACACAGAGATTATCGCGATCACCGATGCCAACGCGGAACGGCGAAATGTGCTCGGTACGCGCTTCGGTGTGGATGCACTCTACGCAGATGTAGAAACACTATTGCGCAACACCGTGCCAGACATCGCGGTTGTCGTCACGCCTACCAAGTATATGAAAGATGCTGTGATTGCCTGCGCTGAAGCGGGTGTCAAAGGCATCTCTACAGAAAAACCGATCGCGGCGCGTCTCCAAGATGCCGATGCAATGGTTGATGCGTGCGCGGAACGCGGCATCGTGTTTGCTGGCGGTAATCTACAACGCGCAATGAACGAAGTCCAAGAAACTGCCTCCCGACTCCATAACGGTGAATTCGGCAATATCCAAGGTGCAAGCGTTCACGGGTTCGGTGGCGAAATTTCGGGCGGTGGTTGTCAACATATCTCGGTCTTAAGACTATTCACGAATGCTGAAGTTGAAGAAATCGTTGCGTGGGGAACACCGCCTGAAGCGTTAACCGCAGAAACCGATGAAGGCTTAATCATCAATGGGTGCTTCCGACTCACGAACGGACTGGAATGTAGTGTCTTCGGCACACCGACACCGTGCCGCGGCGTCGATGTCTGGACAGACGAATGCCTCATCCGCTGGGACTGGAACCCACCTGAGATTTTCAAAGGTTATGACCCACACGGCAATCGCATGCGACTGGATCCGAATTACAGTCCGTACCCGTGGCACGAATTCAGTTATCTAACAGGCGCCATCCGCTCCTTTTTGGCAGCAGTTGATGGCAACGGACACCCGTGGATTACCGGGGCAGATCTCCGACAAGCATTGGAGGTGGCAATCGCTGCGAAACTCTCCGCAACCCGAAACAGTGCCCCCATCAAATTACCACTTGAAGACAGATCCCTAACACTCTACCCACCTCCTTACCGATGGCTCGGAGGTGACGCAACCGGCAAACCTCAAAGTCTCGAAGAAGCAAAGTCATAGCGCACGTCGTGTGCAGAAAGTAGTAGGCACGCGCCGCGTGCCGTAACAGGAGTACAAACGATGAACGAAGATCAGAAATATCTATTCGATTTAACCGGATTCCTCATCGTCGAAAACGCTTTGACCCCTGAAGAAGTTGCACAATGCAACGCAGCGATTGATCACCACATCGACGGACTCAGAGAACGCGAGAACTCATTAGCGGGCGGCTCACCGGCTCTTGTCGGCACAGCAAACCGGATGGACATGGGCGGGATGCTCTCATGGGAGCAACCGTGGTGCGAACCGTTCCGCAACCTCCTCGTACATCCCAACGTTAAACCCTATCTTGAAGAGGTATTGGGCAAAAAATACCGACTCGACCACGGCCCCGGACTCATCGCTATGGAGAAAGGGACAGAAGGCGGAACCCTACACGGCGGCGGGATTGAGCGTCCTAATTTCTCCGAAGCGTACTTCTTCAAATATGGAAGAATCTATACAGGTTTGACAGTCATCGAATACATGCTCGCTGATGAAGGGCCCGGTGATGGCGGATTAGCGATCATCCCCGGAAGCCACAAGGCGAATCTGCCGTGTCCAAGCAGTATGAAACGGTACGAGGAATATCAGCATCTGGTGCTTGAAGTCAACGCCAAAGCCGGCGATGCCGTCATCTTCACCGAAACCTTGACACACGGCACGCTCCCGTGGAAAGGTGATCACCAACGCCGCGCCCTACTCTACAAGTTCAGCCCCGGATTCCAAGCGTACAGCGCAGGCGCGCACCAAATCACATATCCCGATTATATTGAGGACATGTCCCCAGAACAACGAGAAGTCATGGAGGCACCCCACATCCGACACTAAACCCATTCAGGACCTACGTGGTTCCTCTTAAAGTCCCCCTGATAAGGGGGATTTAGGGGGTTAAAAATAAGGAGAAACCCGTGTCAAATCTACGCGTTGCTGTTATCGGCTGCGGCGGCAGAGGCCGCGGCCACATGAAAATCCTCTCACAATTTGACGATACTGAGCTTGTCGCTGTCTGTGACCCTGTTGAAGCCGCACGAAATAACGCCGCGGATGCGTTCAATGTCCCGAACCGTTATGAAGGCATTGACGAGTTATTGGACAGTGAGGCTTTAGACGCTATTTTTGTGGCGACACCCGCGCACCTCAACGGTGAGGCAGCACTCCCGTGCTTTGAACGCGGGGTCCACACGCTTTTAGAGAAACCGCCCGGCATGAGTGTCGCAGAGACAACCGCTTTGCGGACTGCCGCAGAACGGACAAGCGCGAAAGGGATGGTCGGCTGGAACCGTCGGTTCCACCCGATCATCGTTGAAGCGAAACGACAAGTCACCGCACGCGGGCCCGTCACGCAGATCGTCGGTGAATTCCACAAGAGTATTACCCGGCTGACAGGCAGATTTCCAGAACACCTGATGGACAATATGTTTCTGGAAACCCCCATCCACGCGCTTGATACAATCCGTGCCGTCGCCGAAGCCGATGTCCAAGAAGTCCATAGCGTCGTCCAGCGCACAATTTCAGATTACAAAGACGTTCACGCTGCACTCATCTTGTTTGACAACGGCTGCGTCGCACAACACATCGCCAATTATACGACAGATGCCCGTCTCGAACGCTACGAAATTCACGGGAAAGACATTTCCGCTTATCTCGAAGGGGTCTCCCACGGTACAGTTTTCTGTGACGGGACGCAACATAAACTGACCGAAGCAGGCACCGGTGGTACCGTTGAACAGAACAGGTACTTCTTAGATTGCGTCAAATCCGATACACCTGTTTCATTGCCCGCCGCGAATCTGGATGAGGCTGTTAAAACGATGCAACTCGCTGAAGATATTCTAAACGGGCTGCGCTAAGGTAGTAGGCACACTCCGTGTGCCGTAACAATTAACAGGAACACTACGATGCCGACATTAGACGAACGCTTTGAAGCCTATAAAACCGATGGCTTTACAATCTTTGAGAAGGTCTTTGACGAACCGCGAATGCAAAGTTGGCGCGAGAAACACGCAGAACTCTCCGCCGCCAACGACGGGCAAACGTGGTTCGGAAATACCCTCGAATTGGCACCCGAACTCATGTGGCCCGCTGTCTCACACCCGACACTCCTTGGGTTCATAGAAAAAGTGATGGGGCCCTTCGTGCAATTAGACAATCTCACGCTCGCCGCGTTTCAACCGATGGAAAAAGAGAAAGCGGAAGGTAAGGTATCCGGCTGGCACCGCGACCGGTGGGCACACGTACCCTATACCGATGCCTACCACCGCCCGAACGCCATCAACGCCATCTCCTATCTGCAAGACCTAACAGACACATTCGGGCCGCTGCGCGTCATTGTCGGTTCGCATCGGAAACCGATAACGATGGAAGACGCGCAACGTGGAGTCCCACATCCCGATGAAACGCTGATCCACATGGGTGCGGGGGATGTCGTCATCACACATAACGGACTCATTCACTCCGGCACGCCGAATACTTCTGACAAGTTACGCTATTTCTTCAGCATCTATTATAACTTGACATGGCTGAAACACACCGATCACCATACGGGTCCACATACCCAAAAGTTGTTGGAAACCGCAAGAACCGCGAATAACCATCAACACATGCGACTCCTCGGTGTGGACGAGCAACTTCAACCGCGATGCAACTCCGGCTTCCTCCAATCGGACGAAGAACGCTGGACAGAATGGGCAACTGCCGACCAAGAGGCGATCAAGGAGGGCTAACTGATGGCAAATCCTGTCGTACCATCAACGCTCAACGTCGAACTGGATCACCAACTGCAACAAGAGGTCAACTTCTTCCTCAACTGGGGTTATCTCATCGTTGACGATGCCGCGACAACAGAACAGATTGAATCTTTACGAGCAGCACTCGATGAAAGCTACGAACGTAAAAATAAAAGTCAATTCATCGGTGAGCTACTTGAAGAAGATGATCGATTCGCATTCCTGTTAGACAACCCACCCGTCCTCAAACGGATGGAAGCGATATTAGGCACCTGTGTCCAACTCCACAGCGCGACGGCACGCATCACTGAACCCGGAACACCAGACCAACATTGGCACCGTGACGGTCCCTGGCCCGTTGCACCGAACGGAACGCCTTACGGGAGTCTACCGGCACAGATCAACTGTGGCTATTATCTCGATGAAGTGACTGACGACAACGGTCCCACGGTTATCCAACCCGGTAGCCATAGAGCCCCCTTCCGGCCACCGCCAACGCCTGTAGAGCTACCGGACGAAAAAAGGGTACTCGTCTCGCCTGGACAAGCGGTGATGTTCGACGGATGGACATGGCATCGGGGGGCCGCTAACAATTCTTCACAACGGCGTCGCGTCTGTCTGATGTGCTACCAAAACGCATGGATGAAATCCAGAGAACCCTTTGATGGGCCGCGTGTCACCAAACTCCGAGAAGAAGGCACACCGCAACAACAACTCTTGCTCGGTGCTATCCCGAAATGGTAAAATCGTGAGTTATGTGACAATTGAATGGCTCTGAGCCTGCAACAACGGCGCAGGCGACTCGAACACGAAAACCTTAAATCTACGGATACTATGACTTATCCGCAACTCGTGCTCGGTGCTATCCCGAAATGGTAAAATCGTGAGTTATGTGACAATTGAATGGC
>VXZK01000138.1:0-4549 GCA_009845545.1 Candidatus Poribacteria bacterium | reverse complement strand
TGCTCGGTGCTATCCCGAAATGGTAAAATCGTGAGTTATGTGACAATTGAATGGCTCTGAGCCTGCAACAACGGCGCAGGCGACTCGAACACGAAAACCTTAAATCTACGGATACTATGACTTATCCGCAAGGAAACTTAAAAATATGAATCTCGCTTACATTGTTATTGACACACTCCGCTACGACTACATCGGCGCAAACGGCAACAATTGGATAGAAACACCGAATATTGACCGGTTCGCTGCCAAAGCTTGGGCTTATGACCGCGCCTTCTGCGCCAGTTTCCCAACCATCCCCTACCGAACCGATGTCATCACCGGACAATACGGCGGGCCCTTCCACGCATGGAAACCGCTGCGCCACGAACGCCAAACCTTACCGTGGACACTCGCACAAAACGGCTACGCCACACAACTCATCCACGATACACCGCATCTTGTCAACGGCGGGCATAATTTTGACTGGCCCTTCCACGCATGGACATTCGTCCGCGGCGCAGAGGTCGATCGAGACTGGATTATGGACACCGACCCTTGGCCCGATAACTGGACCCGCCAATCACTCTTCGATTGCATTGACGACAAAGCCGCCCAATCCGGGATGCTCCGCAGCTACGCCCGCGCAAACAGAAATCGCAAAAAACCAGAGGACTGGAACTGCGCAAAACTCTTTAATACCGCCGCACAATTCCTTAAAGATAACACCAAGCGCGATAATTTCTTCCTCTGGATAGACTGCTTCGACCCGCACGAACCTTGGGACTCACCCCCTGAGTTCATGAAAAAATACGACAAGCGACCCGGCTATGACGGGCGCGTCGATCCGCGGAGCCTCGGCGCACGCGGCAATGCGGAACTCTCAGACGCAGCGAAACAACACATTAAAGACCAATACGCCGCTAAAACGACATGGATGGATCACTGCTTCGGACAGTTCCTTGATGCCCTCGAATCCACTGGGCTCGACAAAAACACCGCCGTCATCTTTACCGCTGACCACGGCACAAATGTCGGCGAAAGAGGTAGGTTCGGCAAAGGCCAACCCGTCCGTCAACAGGAAGCACACGTCCCCCTCTTTATTCGTCTCCCTGAAGGCGACACAGGACGGAGCAACGTCATCGTCCAGCCACAGGATTTCTTCCCGACGATTCTCAATATCTTAGGCGAAGCACGCCCTGACGGACTTGAAGGACACGACATTTTAACGCCTGCCCGTGACGGAAAATCCGGCGAAAGGCAGCTTGCCCTCTCAGGTGGAAGTATTGAACGCTGGCAGCAAGCATCACAGAACGAAAATGCTGTCCTCTTCACCGCATTCGACCAAGAATGGAGCTTAGAGGTCGCTGCGAAACCTGAAAATTCAAAACTCGTCGGACTTGACGAGTTAGCGTACGCCCAAGATAAACATCCAGATATCGTTGCGAAACTCCACGCCGCTGCCCTTGATGAGATTGAACGCCGCGGTACAGACCCTGCCTTGATGGCATGGCTCCGAAGCGGTGGTGAAGACGCATTCCCCGCCGAAGCCAACTACTGGAACGGCTTCCCCGGTCCCGAAGGCTACCGACCCTATTTTGGCAAACTCTACACCGGCGAGTAATTATCAGCACTTACCCAAACCCCTTTGCAGGCGGGGTTTTCAACCCCGCCACATCTTTATGTTTCCAAAAGATACAGACTTGACAAGAACCTGCGGTTTTGATAACATATTAACATTGAACAAGACATGCAACCCAAGAAAGATAACCCTTTTAAGGAGTTCTGTGATGAAGAATGCCAAACTGCAAAAGCAAGCTATGATGTTAATCGAGCAACTCCCAAAGAAAAAACTCAAAGCTGCTATAGATTATATTGTTCTGTCAACGTTATCTTGATAGGTTATATGCCTCGTAGGGGCGAGGTCCCCTCGCCCGATACCGAAACATATCCCCTTCATTTTAGATGTGACAGACTATATGACTTATCTCTATGACAAGGAAGCATGGGATGCGACACATGAACTGACAAGTAACGCGGAAATCGTGAAAAGCTTAGAACGTGCAGAAGCCGATGAAAAAGCCGGTAGACTTAAAAATTGGAATGATGTTAAGCGCGAAGTTTGAATGGAATTCATGGACAGTTGAACAATTCACTTGAAATACTGAATTTGATCTCTAATGCTATAGGAGAAACTCATGCCACGCACATACAAAGCCTGTCTCGTCGGATGCGGACGGATGGGCGCAACCATCGACGATGAAGTCGCAGGACGACCGGATAGCTTTATATGGCAACCCTTCTCACACGCCGCGGCAGCAGTCGCATGTGAGCGGACCGACCTCGTCGCTGTCTCCGACGTCTTTGAAGAGAAAGCCGAAGCCATCAGAAAACGCTACGGCGCCGAACGCGCCTATACAGATTATCAAGAGATGATCGAAAAAGAGAAACCCGACATCATCTGTCTCGCCACGCGTCCCGGTCCACACGCCGACATTACTGTTTTTGCTGCCGAGAATAACGTCAAGGGTATCTACTGCGAAAAACCGCTCTGCTGCTCTATGGAAGAGGCAGACATCATGGTAGATGCCGTCGAAAAGCACGGGGTCAAATTCAACTACGGCACGCAACGCCGCTATATGCCGATCTACCGCAAGGTGCGAGAACTCGTCGATGCAGGCGAAATCGGGAATGTCCTCTGCTCCATTGCACAATATGGCGCGAGTTCCGCGCTCTGGGGCTTAACCCACGCCGCCGATATGCTCCTCTTCCTCGCGGGCGACCCAGAGGTAGACTTCGTGCAAGGCACGATTGTTTGTAATGATTCAGATTGGGACGGCAATCGCCTCAACGTTGACCCTGCCATCACCAGCGGCTACATCCGTTACGCCAACGGTGTCCACGGCTATAACACCGCAGGCACCGGCCCCGAATATGAAGTCTGTGGTACCGGTGGCAAAATCCGTATACAAAACAACAGCAGAGAAATCCAATTCCGTAAAAAGGACGGCACCTTCTTTGAAGAGGTTCCGTTTCCAGAGACATCCCGGGCAACAGGTACCGTGATGGGTATTACAGACATCGCCGAGGCACTCGACGAAGACCGAGAGACAAAGGGACCCATCCACCTTGCGCGCCGCAGTCAAGAGACGCTCATGGGTATCATTGAATCGCATCGGCTCGGCGGCAAACATGTATCGCTTCCAATGGAAAATCGGGGTCTCTACGTCGGCGGAAAAAGTTGGTAAATTGCTTGCATGCCAATAGGCGCGCTTCCAAGCGCGCCTATCATCTAACCTCGCCCTAATCCCCAGGCCCGGTAGGTGCGGTTTGGAACCGCACCGAATGGATGCCAGAAACGTCACAATTATCCAAATCAAATTATCGAAATATTTATTGAATCTTTATCTAACCTCGCCCCAAAAATATGAACTTAGACACCCAAATCCAACAATTCCGTGAAACCTTTTACAACGTCAAAGCTGAAGTCCAAAAACGCATTGTCGCTCAAGACGCGATCATCGAAGGTGTGCTTTTCTGCCTACTCGCCAACGGTCACGCCCTCCTCGAAGGTATCCCAGGCTTAGGCAAGACGCAGTTGATCCACACCCTCAGCGAAGCACTCAATCTCGCCTACAAACGCATCCAGTTTACACCGGACATGATGCCCTCGGACATCACCGGTACAACACTCCTCGTTGAAGACGAACACGGCGGAAGACAACTTGAATTCCAACAGGGACCTATTTTTGCGCAACTGATCCTCGCCGATGAAATCAACCGCGCCACACCGCGCACGCAATCCGCGCTCCTTGAGGCGATGCAAGAACGCACTGTCACCGTCGGACGTACCAGCCATAAGTTAGAAGAACCGTTCTGTGTCTTAGCGACACAAAATCCGCTGGAAATGGAAGGCACTTACCCACTCCCAGAGGCACAACTCGATCGGTTTCTCTTCAAACTCCTCATCGACTTTCCGAGTGAAGACGAGATCGTCGAAATCCTACGCCGCACCACATCCGGTACTAACATCACCATCGACAAAGTTACGGATGCCGAAACACTCAACGCGATGCGCCGACTTGTTCCGCAAGTCCCCATTGCCGAGCACGTAGAACGCCACATCATCCGACTCGTCCGTGCGACACACCCAGATTCAGAGAACGCACCGGAGATTGTGAAACGCTATGTCCACCTCGGCGCGGGTATCCGAAGCGTCCAAGCCATCGCACTCACCGCCAAAATCAACGCCCTCCTCGATGAACGCTACAACGTCGCCTTTTCAGACATAGATGCCGTGTTGCTCCCCGCACTCCGTCACCGTATCCTCCTCAACTTCGAGGGACAAGGCGAAGGTATTGAACCTGATACCATCGTCGACGAAGTCCAAAATACGATAACGCCAACACCCTAATTCCCATTCCTATCGTTATTATCAAAAACACCCGAAAATGATAACCTATAAACATCTTTGTAGCATAACCTGTTAGGTTGTGCCAGTCTGAATGCCTGTCATAGGCATTCAGACTGTTTGAGGGTGCCCAATTAATAATTATAGGTTCTACTATAAAAC
>VXZK01000351.1:2931-21069 GCA_009845545.1 Candidatus Poribacteria bacterium | reverse complement strand
GCACACGCAAAAATTGCTTAAGCACACGCAAAAATTGCTTAAGCACACGCAAAAATTGCTTAAACGCGGTTTAACACTTTATTGTGCGCGTCTTTTCTGGGTCAAAAATAGGACGTTATACCAAATCTAATTGATGATCCATCTTAAAAGTGCCACCATTTTTGAGTGATGCCCGGTTCGGTTAGAAAGCGAACCTACCGGGCCTGGGTGGACGGCGTCCGGTTAATGTAATATAAACTTTTAGAAATGGTATTACAAGACGCGGATGGAACAATGGAACAGGATGAGTCGGTTGCGTGCTTCAGCGGATGAGTCAAGCGCGAGGTGGGGCACTTCTTGCGTGGACAGGGAGGGTACTTTAAGAGGAAATGCGTCGGTTTCCCTAAATATTTATCAAACTCACGTTAATTTAAGATGGGTCTATTACCTCTTCTGCTGCACTTTCGCGAGTTCATCAAGTTGCTGGCGCGCATGGACGACGATAACATTCTCAGGATAATCAGTGATGACTGTTGTATAGGTAGCAACGGCGTTGGCAAAATCAGATTTCTGGCGATAAATTTCGGCGATGTTTACCAGTGCCTCCGCGGCGATAGCACTCTCCTGCGTAACGATCTGCTGATACGCATTGATCGCCTCGTCAGTTTTACCTGTTTCGCGATGGATATTACCCATAAGCAGCCATATATCGTCAACGATAGTAGCTTGTGGATAAACATCAAGGGTTCGCTGGCACTGCTGTAGGGCATCTTCTGTGTGCCCGCTGAGATAAAGTTGCACGGCGGTCGCATAATCCGTGAGCGGGACCTTGAAATAATCCGGGTGATCCTGGATGAGGATGATGCGTTCGAGCGCATCATTCGTGAGCCGATCAGATTTCGAGGTCTGGATAACAAGATTGTATTCCTTGACAGCTTGCTCAAAGTCTGAAGCGAAAAAATAGGAATCACCAACCAGTTTTCGAGCTGTCGCGCGGAACCGGTTCGTACGGTTGGCTATCGGCTCAAGCACCTCTCTCGCGAGTGTGTAGCGTTTTAGTAGGATATGGCATTCGCCTAAACTCAATTGTGTTTCCACTAATTGCGTCGTAGGCAATCTTTGCGTGAGTAGCGGTTCAAAAGTCATCTGGGCAGCTTTTGGTGCTCGCAGACCGCGCAGTTGTAACTGTCCAAGCAGCAGCTTGTCTTTGGCAGATGCCTTGCCACTTTTGATTTGCTCTTTCAAAAGTGTTACTGCTTCAGCCCACTGTTCCATTTTTTCATAAAGTGCCGCGAGCTTGAAACGTGTGTTTCTGATGCGGTTTCTGTCAGCAGAATTTGTTAGCAACGCCTTGTAGAAATCAGCGGAAGCCTGTAGATTTTCGTTACGTTCAAGGATCCGGGCGTATCTCTCAAGCGTTGCGTCAGTATGTGTCGGATAACTTCGATAGAGATATGTGAAGGCTTCGAGTGCCTCCGTTGCTTTTCCTGCATAGAAAAGGAGCTCACCGAGCGTCATAACGATATGCGGATGATGCCCGGATTGAGGTCGCTGTTTTTGAAGCAGAGCGATGAGTTGTTCCTGAAGTCGTTTGTATTGTGCACCTTCATAAATCTCAAGCATTGCGTTCCAGATCAATTCCCGTTGCCCCCTTTCGAGACCGACACGCTGCAAGGCATCAATGTAAACGTCTGCTGCTTCTCGAATTTTGCCCTGAATTTTGTACGCCGCTGCTAATTGTGTATAGAGATAACTATCCTGCGGGTTCAAACGAATAGCCTGTTGATATGCCGCAATCGCCTCTGGATACATCTTATGAGAAAGATAAATTGTGCCGAGTTGTTGATGCCGATCAGGTCGATTCGCACCACCTGTGACTAATTTTTTCCATTCAGCGACTGCTTGGGCGGTTTTTCCAGTTTCAGCGTAGAGAGCACCTAACTTCTGACGCAAGTTTGTATTATCCGGATTCTGTTTAATGGCTTTGCGGTAAAGTTCAAGTGCCTTTGGGTAGTCGTTCTGTTTCTGATAGAGTTCTGCTAATTGTACCAGCAAAGTGCTATCATCAGGATACTGTTGCATCCGTTCTTGAATCAGTTTCTCAGCCTCCGCGTAGCGACGGTTTGTAATGTAAAGTTGAATAAGCCTATTGACCGCGGTGGTACGGTAGGGTGAAGTCGGGAAGTTGTCAAGGAAATACTTGTAGCTCTTCATCGCTTCCTCAGATTTTCCCTCTGCTTGTTCGTATTGTCCGACGAGGTAGGCAGCCGTAGCCGCAGCAGCCGTGTCTGGGTGTTGCTTGAGAATTTGTTTACACTGTAGAATTGCTTCTCGAAACTGATAGCGTTCCCAATGAAGATTCGCTAACCGATGCAACGCCCGCGTGGCATAAGAACCGTTAGGGTTTTCGTCAACAATTTCTCTGAAAATGCGTTGCGCTGCGGTGTCTTCACCCGTTTTGGCGTAACTCTGTCCTAACATTAAGCGGATCGAGTCTTTTGAGCTTTGCTGAAGCGGTGTGTGCGAACCATCAGCGTTAGGAATACCTTTTTCGATCAACGCCTCGTACGCCTTAATCGCTTCCATATACCGACGCTCATGATAATGATCATGTGCTGCTTCAATTGGATCTGACATCGGAAGTCCGTTTGGTGCGCGTGGAACATCCTGAGTTTGGGCAAAAATGTATGAGCTATCTCCAACTGAAATAAAAAATAGTAAAAACAGAATAGAAAAAAAGATAATTCGTTGTTGCATTGTAGTGTCCATTTTACTGGGTGCCGTATCTCGATCTGTAGGATCCCGTAGTTTGCGTACCTTTATCGCGATAGACACGCGTTAACTATTTCCTGAAGCGTTCGCGTTTCCATTTCTAATTTGAGTTTTTCAACTTTTTCGTTGCCGAGTTCTACCTCTAATGCAGCGATAACGTTGTTCACTGCATCTACATAGAACAGCGTTGTCGGATCGATTTCCGAGTAGATTAGCGCATTGCGAGGCTTACGAGCAATGACATGCCGTAAATCATGCAAGTTTCATCAATGTCAAATTGTGGATGATGACACATATTCACTATACCCCTCTCTTTGTTTCCGGCACCGACCATTACAAAGCAGGCAGGAATTTCTTGAGAA
Organism: Candidatus Poribacteria bacterium; assembly: GCA_009845545.1. GTDB lineage: Bacteria > Poribacteria > WGA-4E > WGA-4E > WGA-3G > WGA-3G. The sequence goes on along the minus strand of VXZK01000351.1, from coordinate 17,956 downwards.
TAGCATCCGAAATCTTCGCCACCCAATATCGGCAGCACTGGAAATATGAGATTCCCCTCTCCGACCAACTCACGCGCATGAGATACAACGTTCGTAACACAAGGTTCGTGATTATATGTCACCGGACATCCCTCTTGGTAATCAAAAGTGTAAGTGGCATTGTTAGCATTTGCTAAACTCGCAATGAGACGTTCCAGTTGCTCTCGGACGCGTGTTTGGACTGTTTTTTCAAGTGTCCGCACCGTGCCGCCTATGAGAACTTTAGGGGGAATAACATTGAGTGCCGCGCCAGCGAGTCCATTCTGCAGATTAGCATCCCCGCCGTGCAGTTGTGTCACACTGACCACAGCTGAATCTAATGGGTCAACATTTCTGGCGACAATAGACTGGACAGCTGTCACATACTGCGCGCCAATAATGATCGGATCGACTGTAAGATGTGGGAATGCAGCGTGTCCACCCCTGCCCGTGAGCGTAATCCGAAAAGTATCAGACTGGGCGAGCATCGGCCCCACACACGTGGCGTATTCCCCAACAGCGTAGATCGGGAAGACATGTATACCATAGATTTCGTCTACATCTTCTAACACACCATCTGCTATCATTGCCTCTGCGCCACCGGGGAATACCTCTTCGCTTGGTTGGAAGACAAACCTAACATGCGTCTTGAGACGACTTCGGAGGTGTGAAAGGATGCGGGCTGTCCCGATAAGCATCGCCGTGTGTGCGTCGTGTCCGCACAGATGTGCTTTGCCGTCAATCCTTGATTTGTAAGGCACATCGGTCAGTTCCTGAATCGGCAGCGCGTCCATATCTGCCCGCAATGCGATACGTTTCGATGCACCGGGCACCTCCAGATCCCCGACTACCCCTGTCCGACCGACCCCTGTTTTGATGGGAATGCCGAGCGCCCTCAGCGCATCCGCAGCGATACCTGCTGTGCGTTCCACATCAAAGCCTATTTCAGGATACTGATGAATATCGCGCCGGATAGCGACAATATCGTTAAAATGATGATGGCACTGTTCCAAAATCAAATCTTTCATAATTGAACTGCCCTTCCGAACCTATTTATATGTAAATTAACGTGAGTTTGATAAAAGTAGGATGTTGGGTTTCGCTACTGTTATTTAGGCAGAAAATGCCTTGAAAAATGGCATATTTGTCCAAATTATAAGGTTTTTAGTGTGCATTTACCGCTCAACCCAACCTACAAATTTATTTCCAAGCTCACGTTAAATTAGAAAGTTAATGTTCGTCGTAGGATACTCCGCTGTCCTTGTTCATTTTCAAGTCGATAAATAATCGTATAGACCCCCGGCATTGTCTGGAACACTTCGTCATTAATCACAGGCGTCAATTCTATTTTCTTTGAACCATCATCAGGAATCCCTTTTCTCTCTGTGAAGGGACCGTAGCACCTTTCTCCCAAAGGGTTGAGTACTTTCCATGTCAAAGTCAGTTGCCTCGGCCGCGGTGGATTATTAATATAGACAGTAATCTGATCATCAATTTTTCCATTTTCAAGTCTGAGTGTTCCTAACTTGGAAAACAACTTCACCGTCAATGTTAACGGCGGGACGTACTCAAGGTATCCTCTACCCGGAATCGCGCGCCATGTACCTCCGGTTGCCAATGCGATCTGTTGGATAGGGAGATAATCAATTCCGATCACATCAACACGGACCTGTGCTTTTTGTAGGGTCTCAATAACTTCGTCCAAACTATAGGCAGATCTCCCGTTGTAATCCGCGTCATGGAATGCCCCGTCACTCGCGAGCACAATGAGACGTTGTGCGCCTTTACGGAATTGAGTCTCCTTTACCGCTGCCATGAGTCCATCCAAACCTGCTTCAGCGATGTCGCCGCCACCATCAACCCCTATTTTAAAAAGCCAGTTCTTGAAGGTTCCAAGATCGTTGGTGCGTCCGTATGTTTTTGTTTTATCTGTGAATGTTACTAATCCGAAAGTAGCATCGTGCCCTTCCCGTTCCATAGCCTCAAATAGGAAATCAACATAGGCACGGATCCCTCGAATGTTGTCAACCATACTTGCGGTTTCATCAAGCACAAAGATAATATCAACTTTTCGCGTTGTAGTCGCTTGAACGAGTGTTCGGGCAATGTCTTGCATCATATAGACGAAAACACCGCCGACATTCGCACTCCGAGAAGAGCCACCACCACCCCATGAATTGCCCACACCGTCTGCTTTTAGGGCATCGCCACGTTCATTGCCGTAGTGGATCTTCGGAGCATCAATCCCCGGCGAGGCACCAGAACCATCTAAGACACCATCAGCCTCTAAAGAAATCGGTTTCGTTTCTCCTTGAGGTGCTACATAATCCATTTTCTGTGCTGTTGGCTGTGCAGTTACCGGTTGAGCAAGTGCGTTCACTGTTAGAAGATTCTCAGGCGTATATGCAGGTTTCCCGACTACAGGATCCGAATGTGACACTCTGTTACCGACTTCTGATGTGTGACTAGCACTGTCTCGTCTACGTGCTTCCAATTTCGGAGCCACTGCGTCTTGATTCGCCATCTGCCACGATGCATTTAAACCGGCTTTCGGTTTTGGCGGTGCGGGGGGTTTTTCTTTTTCTGCCACGATAGGCGCGGCAGGTTCAATAAAGACAGGCGGTTTAACGGGGCGTTGTAAGGGCTTCACGTGGGTTATCAAAGCCTCTATTTTTTCCCGAAACGGTGGTAACGGCACCTCTTTGGGCACCAGCTGCCATATTACCAATAACAAGACGAAATGGATAAGGAGTGAGTATAGAAAATATGGGGATGTCGTTTTTCGTCTCAACATTTATCCTCTCCGTTTCCGCTAAACAACTATAAATGAAATTCGACCACATCTCCGTCATAAACGACATCATTGCGACTCACAGATTGTCCATCGTGCCATTGCGGTCCCCATATACGTGCGAACTTGAATTCCTGAAAATCTTTGTGTAAACCGACGGCGGCATCAAGGACTGTTGAACCGTTCGGGAGCACGATCGGATCATCACGTTCTACTGCTTTACCGGGTGCCTTCGGATAAACCCGCAAGATGTCTAACGCTCTATAGAGTTCTTTGAATAAAACATCTTTGCCCTCACCTGTTTCGGCAGAAATCGGGTAAATCTGAAACGTCTCGCCATAAAATTCTTTGAGAATCTCCAACCTCTCGTTCGCGCCGCCTACATCCAATTGGTTCGCGATGAGAAGCTGCCCATTTTCTGGGGTGCCATTGCCTGCTTCGTTAAGGAGTGCCGTTACGGCATCAAGATCATCTAACAAATTGTCGCTTGCGAGACTTAGCACCGGTAAAGAAATATCCGCGTTTCGAGTGAGTGTTAGCACTGTCGGGGAAATGAAGTCCTGCATGATGGATGGGGTATCAATGAGTTGAAATTGGATATTCTCATAACGGAGCATCCCGACGGACGGCGTGGTGGTTGTATAAGGTGTAACGGACACGTCCGGTTTGGCGTTTGTGAATTTCGCAAGTATCTGTGATTTACCGGTATTCGGTGGTCCCAAGAGGACGATCTGCCCTGCTCCCTGTTTTGGAATATGCTCGCTATAACTTCTTCTACCAGCCCCTTTACCCCCTTTTTCTGAAGGTGCTCTTTTGTGCGCGGCAATACGACGCCGGAGATCCGAAACCACCTTTTCTGAGCCTTTGTGCTTAGGGATAATGCGCAACATCTCCTCTAAGATGCGCAATCGTTCTTCATCCGTCTTGGCGGCTTCATGTTCATGCTTGAGTTTGTAGTAGGTCGGGGGCAGATTTGCTGGCATTTTCTCGTCCACTGATGGCTGATGGCTAATTCCTCTATTTACAATCCGGATGAAATCTGTTAAAATGAACGAAACTCTTAAATAGGATACAAAATTTTGGCACGTATGTCAAGGCAATTAAGACACGCTCTTCAAGGGAAAATAAAAAAACACGTCGTCCTTCTCTTTCTCCTATGTATCCCGTTCTCTGTTATGGCTGAAGATAGCGGTAATTTTTTGCAACATGGCGATGAACTCCTCACGCTCGTGCAATCCGATGCCCTTGAAGCAGAAGTCGTTGCACTGCAGGAAAACGTCTCACTCGGGCGTAGTCTCCACGCACATCGAACACGGAGCGCGCACCACCGCGAAGCCACAAAGAACATAGTCCGTTACATTTCAAATCAATTTCGCCGTTCCCCGCGCCTACAAGTCAGTGAACAGGTTTTTGGAGGGATTAAGAATATCGTTGCCGTTCTGCCGCCGCGCGCTAATACGTCCAGTAAGCGTATCTTTATTATATGCGCGCATTACGACACACATGCAGGACGCGAACCGAACTGGAATCCGTTAGCATCTACAGCCCCCGGTGCAAATAATAATGGAACGGGTGTCGCCGCGATGTTGGAAATAGCCCGTCTCTTAAGTCGCTATGAATACGACCACGAGTTAAGATTTGTCGCGTTAGGCGGCGAGGAACTCGGTTTCCTCGGCAGTCGGTTCTACGTTCGGAACGCTTCTCCTATGGAGGAAAATAATGATACGGGTGATACCGTCCGAGTCCGCGAGCCTATTGTCTGTGTTTTTAATCTGGATATGTTCGGCTTTAATTGGAGGAGCGACCTCGTTGAAACTGTTAGCAATAATGATTCGGCATGGATCAGTCGTGCACTTATCATCGCGAACAGTTGGTACAACATCGGTCTGAAAATTCGTCGCACACAAGACGAGTTCATTGATATTTCGTCCCACAAGTCGTTCTGGGATAATGGATACAACGCCGTAACTTTGACTGAAAGCTCAACGCCGTGGCGTGATTCCCAAAACTATGTTGCCAATACTTTCTACCACACCTCCGCCGATACCGCCGATAAAGTGAACTTTAGATTGGTAGGAAAAGTGACACAACTCGTGCTTGTTACAATAGACAGCCTTCTCACAGACATGTTTGATCCAATGCGGCGGGTGCCGCAGGTGACACTGGAACTGCCACCAGCGACCAAAGCGGATGAATTAGAAATCACAGGAACGTTCCGTTCAGATTTCCCAATCGATATCATTGTCTACCCGAGTCAAACAGAGGCTGTGTTGGATCGCGAAACACAGACTTGGACAGCAACGGTGCCATTGAAACCGGGGAAAAACGATCTGCGAGTGATAGCACGGTACCCACTGGGCGCAGTCTCAGCTGCGCAGTCCACTCTTTTGACACAAGCGTTCGCGTGGAAGGATGTTGTGGTTTTTCCAAATCCAGCACGTTCAGACGGTTTAACTGAATTTCGCGTTGAGGCAAATGCAGATATATCTGAAATGCGGATAGATATCTATGATTCGGACGGAAACCTCATAAAACGCATTGAAGGTGTCGCGGATCGACTCAATCAAAGACTCTGGCGCACATGGTGGAATCAGCAGACATCTTATGGATTGGCAGTATCCCCAGGTGTTTATGTGTGTTATATTTCGGTTGTTTCAAAGGGGGAGACGTATACCTATCTGGAGAAGTTAGCGATTCTGCGATGAAGAAAAACATTTTGACAAATTGCGAATAGCTATGTTAAAATAGACTATACACAGGTAGACTTCCGGCGGTTAAACCGCGCCAAGCCAAAAGAACCGACTGCTAAAAACAAACCAGAGGTTACCCAACCAAAAGGGGAATCTAATGAAAAAAAATATGTATGTCTGTTTTGCTTTCCTGCTTTTCGTCGTCAGTGCAAGCACCATCTCCTCGTGTGCTTTCACAAAAGATCAATCGACTGATGTTGAACTGCTGAGTTCAATCGAAAACGCTTTCGTGGGTGTTGCCAAACGCAGCACGCCTGCAATTGTCGGCATCGTTTCATCCCGACCCATGGAAGATGGCGAAGAACACAGACAAGAAGGCTCTGGATTCATCTTTCGCAAGGATGGACACATTCTCACAAATGAACATGTGATACGGAATGCAACAGCTATCAAAGTGCAGCTGCTTGATGAAAGCGAATTTGACGCAAGATTAGTCGGCGTAGATCGCAATACGGATATTGCGGTCTTAAAAATTGATGCTAAAAAAGAATTACCTATCCTTCCGTTGGCAAATTCAGAAGAGGTCCAAGTTGGACAGTTCGCTATCGCTATCGGGAACCCGTTCCGACTTAATCACACTGTAACGACCGGTATTGTGAGTGGAAAAGGGCGTTCATTCCTACCCGACAGGGGCATTATTCGGTATCAGGATTTTATTCAAACAGATGCTTGGATTAATACTGGAAACAGTGGTGGGCCCCTATTAAATATCCATGGTGAGGTCATCGGGGTTAACTCCTTAATTCGGCGTGCTGACAACTCGCCAGCGACCGGGGCAGTTAGAGCGGGCGCTGGGTTCGCTATTTCCAGTAATCTTGTTGAAAAGATTGGAACCCAGCTCATTGAAAACGGACGGATCATTCGCGGGTTTCTGGGGATTCGCATGGAAGAAGTTCAGCGAGGCATTCGCATTGAGGCTGTCTACAAAAATATGCCTGCATACCTCAGTGGGCTAAAGCGGGGCGACATTATCATCAAGTACAACGGGAGGAAAGTAGAAGATACCGATAAATTCAAAATGTGGGTCGCTGACTCACAAGTCGGAACGGAATCGAAAATCACAGTCCTTCGCAACGGACATGAACGGATGTTCAATGTAACCATAGAGGAAATGCCAGCACTACACGCAGGAAGATCTGTTGAAATCGACTCCGTTGCCTGGAAACGACTTGGGCTATCTGTGCGGAAGTTAGAAAAGGGTGATTTTGAAAGGTACACCTATCTGACCGATAAAGATCGCGGCGTTATCGTTGACATGGTTCAAGTAAACAGCCCGATTCCGATAGGCACGCTCATTACTGCTGTTAATGGGAAAAATATCAACAGCGTCCAAGAACTTGAGGCACTTCTTCAAAGGCAGCAGCAAGAACTTAAAGAACTTGTCCTTGATGTCAAAAGCAGCCACGGCGAAGAAAAGGTGACTATGCAGCTAAACCTTAGCCGTTGATTAAGAAAGATACGGAAACCAAAGCGCGAGCCTCTGCTCAATTCGATTTACGCACATTTCAAATTGCCCGGTGCTAAATCTCGCTCCGTGAGATGCAAATACATGACAACATCAACATCCCTGACGCTCAGAGAAATTTTTAGTCCGGGCGGTCTTATTTCACAACATCTTGACGGGTATGAGTTCCGGCAAGAGCAACTCCAGATGGCACACGAAGTGTCTCGAGCCTTGACGGATTCCGAACACCTGATTGTTGAAGCTGGAACGGGTGTCGGTAAAAGTTTCGCTTACCTGATTCCCGCGATTTCCCTTGCGCTTAGAGCAGAACAAACAGTCGTCATTTCGACAAACACCATCAGCCTACAAGAACAACTCCTCACAAAAGACATTCCGTTTCTGCAGCAAGTACTCCCTCGCGACTTCAACGTCGTACTCGCAAAAGGGAGACGCAACTATCTCTCGCGAAGACGACTGAAAAATTTACTCAGTTATGAACGCGGTTTGTTTGACACGCTCGAAGAAGTAGATGAAGTCGGAGAAATTAAAGAATGGGTAGACCTAACAGTGGATGGCAGCCGGGCAGACTTGCCGTGGCAGCCTAACCCTCAGGTTTGGGATAAGGTCGCTTCTGACAGGGACAACTGTCTCGGACGCAACTGTGAAACCTACGATACTTGCTTCTATTTCAAAGTCCGAAGAGAGATGCACAACGCCGACCTGCTCATCGTAAACCATCACCTCCTTTTTAGCGATCTCACGATCCGTAAAAACAGCGACGCAGCGGCCGGCATCTTGCCGGATTACGACTACCTCATCATTGATGAAGCGCATCATCTCGAAGCGACAGCAACCAGCCACGCAAGCGTTAACTTCACTAACACGCGTGTTAAATGGTTTCTCGATTCGCTGTACAATGAACGGGGCAAAGCTGGTTTGGCAACACATTTCGACTCGCCGCAATTAAAGGATCAAGTTGTAGACGCACGTGAACAGACGAATAAACTTTTCAATAGTATTGTTAGTGCTATCGGAGGAATTGAGGGTGGAGGCCACGGTGGCACGTTCACGCAGCGTATTGATAAAGGTGATTTCGTCGAAAACGTACTGGATGCTCCATTTCTGGACATCGAGCGAACCCTGAAACGTCTCCGAGATGATGCCAAAACAGACGATGACGAACAGGAGATTACTGCCCACCATCGCAATTGTCAACGGCTTCGCGACGAATTGGATATGATCATCCGGCAAAATGATCCAGATTATGTCTATTGGGCAGAAATATCAACACGCGGACGGACCCCGCGTATCCTCTTAAACGCCACACCTGCGAATATAAACCAGATGCTACAAGATCACTTGTTCACAGAGAAAAATAGCGTCGTGATGACAAGTGCTACGCTCGCCACGAATCGCAACTTTGCTTACTTTAAAGCGCGGGTCGGGATAAATGAGTGTCGCGAACTCCTTGCCCACTCACCGTTCGATTTTAAAGAGCAGGTTCAAATTCATATTCCGAAGGGGATGCCAGACCCGAACAGCAGCGACTTTATAGCAGCAGTGATTGCTAAAATTGAATATTATCTCCAGCTGACCCACGGCAAAGCGTTCGTCCTTTTTACAAGTTACAAGATGATGGACGAAGTCTATGATGCTGTCGCACCGAACTTAGAGGATATGGGAATTAGTACTTTCAAACAAGGGGGTGAACTCTCTCGGACGGACATGCTGCAGGCTTTTCGTGAGGATACGGACTCTGTTTTATTCGGAACGTCCAGTTTCTGGGAGGGGGTCGATGTACGCGGCGAAGCGCTCAGCAATGTTATCATAACTCGATTGCCGTTTGAAGTGCCGACCCATCCTGTGATGGAAGCGCGCGTGAAACAGATCAAGGAAAGTGGCGGCAATGAGTTTTTTGAGTTCAGTTTACCGGAGGCAATTTTACGCCTCAAACAGGGTTTTGGACGCTTGATTCGCACACAAACTGACAAAGGGATTGTTGTTATTCTTGATCCACGAATCAAGACAAGAAGTTATGGAAGGCAGTTCCTTGGTTCCCTGCCAAACTGCGAAATTGTGGAAGAATAAAAAAGATGCCCGCCGTATAGGTCGCAGCGAGCATCTAAATATGGGCGCGTCGTTTCTTTTTCAGCGTCGTGCAGCTACCTTGAAATTGGCACAGCACGGGAGTGTACCGCGAGATAACCTAATAACGCCTCGGTGATGGTTGGGCAACGCGAATTCCGCGATCGTGTGTGAAAGGGAACTCAAATTCTATGGTTTGATAACGTTGCGCCGCACCCGGCGGTGGTGCCTTTTCAATCGGTAGGATGACCTTTAATTCCAGAGCGTTATACTTGGTTTGTACAAACGGCAAGAACCCTTCCGCACTTTTACCGGGCGGTATGCCTGTTCGGTGTGCACCCACCTGTTTTTCAACAACAGGCATCCGTTTTTCGATCAAAATTCGCCGCGCGATGGCCATTCCATTTTTGACATAGAGCCCTGTTGCACGTGCCATGTAGAGAAGACGTTCATCTAAATCCTTGTAGTTCAGCCCGTGATAGATATTCTCGCCTTGATCGATGATCTGGCATTTTTTGACATCAAAGATGATATTTTCGCTCCGATTGTTCGTAATCTTCACATAAAACACATCTGTTTTGTCGCCTTGGTGAAGGGCTTCGGTCTCGTAAAAAGGTGAAAATGCGTTCCCACGATTGTACTTTCGGTCTAAGTCCGGTCGTCGCCAATATGCAATAGAAACGGTAATCCCATCCACTGTCTTAGTTAGAATCTTCTGTCTTGACTGAACCTCAAAAAGTTGCGGATGATCAGACATCATGATGACATCAACCATTTTCCTATCTTCACCGGTGCCGAGTTCAATCTGATTTTGCGTCTCCTGCCATTCACTGAGGAAGTTATTCCATTCGTCCTCGGCGTGTGCGTATTCATCGAACGCAAATATGTAGGTTAACACTTCCATATTGGCATCGCGTGCTTTCCCGATCCAGAATCCGACAGTCTCCATACCGTATTTGTCCAACACCGGTTTCGCAAGTGACTCAGCAGGGACAGCTGGGACAACCACCTCTTCGTTTGGGTTTTTACTCTGTTCCATCTTCGCTTTCGCTATATTATGCACAGGCTGAATCGGTGACAAATTGCTGAGGGAAGTACCGCAACCTGCAACGCTAAACGCGAGTGCAAATAGTAAGACGAAATTGAGTGCTGTGAATTTATTCAACCATTTCATTGATAATATTGCCTCCTTGGTTACCATTCAACGAATGGCAAGTTCTTTTCGCTTGGCATCCCGGGATACTCAACCAATCAGTCCCTTAGTTTTACAACTGATTTTGAGAATGCCGGAGTAAAGTCCAAATGGCGCGTCTAAAACTGAATATATTTTACAAATTAGCATAACTACAATTTTTAGTCAAGAAATATCTAAGAAGAATTCGTAGAACTTACTTCACAACGCTGAACTTTCCGATTTCTTGGATAAGTAACGCCGCCTGCTTTGCGGAGATGCGGTAAATATAGATGCCAGATGCAACAGGCTTACCACTCAAATTCGCACCGCGCCACTCGAATTTCCCTTGTGAAAATACGTTTTGGTGTGCTTCTTTATAGACAAGCGCACCTGTAGGTGTAAATATCTCAAGGTCAACGTTATCCACGATTTGAGAGGCAGAGAGCCGATAAGCGAACGTCAGCGTTTCACTCGCGAGACGCAACGGGTTCGGATAGACGCGTGTCTCCTCAAAGGCAAGTGTATCCGACTGAAGTTGTTCTACCCGCAACCGGTAAGAGTCCACACTGCTGAATCCTTCCACCGATTCTACAACGAGATAGAACGTTCCTGTTTCTTCAGGTTGATGGATAAGTTTCAAACCAGCGATTTCGGTGGCATTTTCGCCAGTTGCGATTTCACGGATCCCCCCATCAGGGGGCTTCACGTGGAGAGATAACCGATATTTATTATTCGGTGGAATATCAGCCAATGTCACTAAAAGCGTAATTCCACGGGTAGCTTCCAGTTTATAGACATCGCGGACATCAATCGCGTCGAAAATGAAAGACTCATAAGTTTCGCCATACATGATAGGAAACGCTGTCACAATTGTATCATTAGGTTCGTAAGTATCGCCAAACGATATCAGCAACGGGATCGTTAACCCTTCCGCGCCTATGTTCGTAATTGAGATCCCCGTAACAGTTCCATCGTTGGCATTACTATTCGGTAGCGTGCCAGGTGTAAAGGCTGTATGTCCATCATCTAAAGAATAAGCCGCGCCATCGGTTATGGATAGCACATCTATAAATTCAGCCGCATCCTGTTGGTAGATACCGAGATGCTCTGGGTCTGTTGGATCTTCGAGCCATACCTGATGCGAGGCATCATAAGTGCCAACGGGGTAGGGCTGCGTTTCATCAATGTGCCAAATTAGAATACCTGATTCCGGAAGATAGGTATCAAAAGTTGCACCTGACATCCTGTTCCGATTTTCTATGAGAAAAAATTCCCGCGCTTCCCCGGCCTCTGGATTTCTTGACGAATGGATATCAATTTTGAAAAGTTTGTTGGTTTTGGGACCGAGTTCAAAACTGGGCACATCAATTTTTTGGTTTTCGGTTATCTCGACGGGTTGGATCCAACCGAGGCGACCGTTTTGAGGCCGTGCATCAAAATCCCATTTGAGATATCCCATGATATGACTCGGTTCCAAGCCATTTCCGATCCCAAATTCTTCAGGCCCTTGATAGGGACCGAAAGCACCCATCAATCCCCATTTATGGTCATGTGGCCCCCTAAAGACGCCATAAAGATCAGGGGCACCGAAATCGTGAAAGAACTCATGAAAATAGATGCCTAAGTGTGGGTGCTCAAAATCTGGTTCCTCAGCAACAATCGCAGCGGTATTGACACGGACGCCATCATGAACAGCGTTAACAGCAGGTATGAGAACGGACTGGATGTCATAATCAATGATCCCAGTAGAGGCTTGGTCATTCCCTGAATGGATTAGGAAAACATGGTCCACAATTCCATCATCATCTCTATCGTATTGCGAAAAATCAACCAGCTCATCCACTGCCTCGCAAGCCTCCCGCACCAATTCCCGATAACGTTCCAAGATTCGGACCCCTTCGCCGTAATACGTCATCGGTTTTTTGGCGCGGATCCAAGTGTTCCCTCTCGGAAGGACACCTCCCATCGGCCCTGGTTGAACATCCATCTGCCCATAAGAATTTTCGTGGAAATAGGTTTTGAGGGAAACGCCTTCTGTTGCGAAGAGATATTTATCAAACGCGGCCCCGTCTCTGCGTCCAGGCATGTCACTGAAATCGATTTTCAAGGCAAGTACATATTCTATGCCGTCAGACTGTAAGACCCCTTGCTCGTTGGCGAAACAACAGTCTTCCAACGCTTCAAGATATTCAGTCCGACTCTGTGGTGTCTTAGGTGCTAACTCCCCACTCGTAGAATCTTCATTAAAAAAGAGATAAGGATTCGGTGGGGCGGCGAAACTTAACGGTGCAAACAGAGAAAAGAAGAGTAAGTTGACGGTGCCAATCATCAGTTTCCACCAAGCACTTGTTGGCATAAAATGTGAAGAATAACGGGCAAGGACAACCGGCTTAATCAAATTCGCCTCCGCACTTCCGGCATAAGATATAGAACTGGATATCATCGGATTGGGCGTGTTGCGTGATCAGATCAACCGCCTGTTGTGGTAGATCCGCTGCACATTTCGGACATTTATAGAGCGACCCTTCCGTTTCAGGGAATCGGGTGATGTCGCCCCATATATCTCGGATCCAGTATTTGAATTCCCAAGGTATTTCTGTATCAACAGCAGTCGCGATTTGCACAGCATGTCGAATAAGTTTTCGACATTCATGAATGGAGGCGGGTTCGTAGAGATGTGGTGAATACCTGAGTCGTAGGGGTTTTCCTTCTGTCTCAGTTTGCGCGTTGAAATCGCGGGCTCGGGTAAGCAAAATCTGATCCAAGCGTGAACCGGCTTCGCGCCCTTTAGACCAGAAGCGATAGTAACCCGTGCGTTTGATATGAAAAAAAGCAGGCGTGTTGCGCGATCTGCTCCTTGTTGTGTCGTTTGATGCGGTATCCCAGAGCCAGCGTCCCCACTTAGAGGTATCATCAGGTTCAGACCAAATTTTTATCGCCCCTGGACCGCCGTCTCTATCCCACGGCTTGGGCTGCGCGTCATCCATACCGATCCAATAAGAGTCTTTGCTATATTCAAAGAACACTCGCGCCCAGAGGTACCACTTCCCAGTTTTGGGGATATAAATTTCGTGCATCGCGCGCGCACCGGGCGCGCTGTCAATAGCTTTGCCCCCGGAGGCTTCTGCGTGATCAACAATGCTCACGCCTTTATCAAGGTGAATTGCGTTATCCGCTTCAACAATAAGCGTATCCTTGGGTACCCGAATAACTTCCTCAGGTTCATCTGGATCGTGCAGATCTAACGGTTCATTAAGGTTGTAACTCTGCGCGATTCTTTGTGAAACTTTCTCAAACTGCTTTTCCGAGAGGTTCGCATCAAAAAAACAGTCTCGGATACCTTTCTTCCATAGATCAAGCAAGAGAAACATCGCTTTCAAGTTTCCGTCCGGGCGTTTTCGTGTACCAACGACGATTAACATACCTGTATCTTTAGAACGGCTGATCAAACACCGGTGGATCGGAAAATTGGGTTTCTTACGCACTCTACTTGATACAACAAGTGGCGCGTAGTACCGGCATTTCGCATCGCACCCAGGAATCTTTGCACGTTTGGCTCTACAGCATTCCGGGCAGATTAACATGCCGCTGAGGGCCGGACAAACACGCTTCCCATTGCTCGAACGACAGGTGCGACACCGCTGGCTTTTATACCGTCTTGCTGATGTTTGTCGTCTCTCATGTCGCATGTTTTCCCTCACAAAAACGGGTGTGATTAGGCGTCGCGCCCAAGCATGCTACCAAAACTCACACTTTTGCTACAGTTAAAAATTAACTCGGACGATTCACAAGATCAGCTAAGTACTCAGCAATCTTATCTGTAATTTGTTGTGCGTCCACATCTGCAAAGTTAAACAGCTCCTTAAGCATCGGAGAGATAGCACCTGTATCAAGCAAAGCATTTGCGAGTCTACCCATACTGCTTCGGTTGATGCCACCTTGCCCATCATTGTTACCCATATCCAGAATCTTGATGCTGTCAATTTTCTCAACCGGCCTCATCATCTGCTCAATAATATCATCGGCATCATTAATGAGTTCCAAGATCGCTTCTTGGACAAGCACCCGTTGTTCAGCGACATTCCGTGCCTCATATTCCGCCATCTCACCCTGTGCTTTCGCACGCGCTTCAGCAAGCACCGCGTCAGCGAGACGTTCAATCGGCTGTGCCTGTGCTTCGGCCCCGATGACTGCAACTTCACGCTGCCACTCCGCCGACATCACCTCTTCCGTGGCTGTCACGTTCACTTCTGCGCCCATACGTTCAGCTTCCGCAACCAACTTCTCTTTTTCTGCAAGTGCCGTCACTTGCTGTTTATTAGCAACTTCGATTTTCCGGTCTTCATCAGTTAACGCAACACGCAATTCCTGACCGATACGAGACTGCTCCACATTCAACATTTTAGCGATTTCAGCGAGCTCCACGTGTCGCATCTGGTCGATCTGAGCGGTTTCAACGACGAGGTTTTTCTCAATCTCGCGCTGCATGACCTGTTGTTCTTGAGCGAAGCGTTCCGTCTGAACGATCAACTCACGCTCAATATCTCGGAGCATCACACCCTCTTCTTGCGCAATCCGTGCCTTCTCTACTGCTAATTCCTTTTCGATATCTCGGATCTGTTCCTGTTGGTCTGCCGCAATCCGTGCCAACTCTACTGCCAATTTTTTAGCGATCTCAGCTGTTTCAACGTGCCGCATCTGGTCAATTTGAGCGGTTTCAACGACGAGGTTTTTCTCAATCTCGCGCTGCATGACCTGTTGTT
>VXZK01000351.1:0-2921 GCA_009845545.1 Candidatus Poribacteria bacterium | reverse complement strand
TGAGCGGTTTCAACGACGAGGTTTTTCTCAATCTCGCGCTGCATGACCTGTTGTTCTTGAGCGAAGCGTTCCGTCTGAACGATCAACTCACGCTCAATATCTCGGAGCATCACACCCTCTTCTTGCGCAATCCGGGTTTTTTCCAC
Organism: Candidatus Poribacteria bacterium; assembly: GCA_009845545.1. Lineage (GTDB taxonomy): Bacteria > Poribacteria > WGA-4E > WGA-4E > WGA-3G > WGA-3G. Next base: position 2,775 of record VXZK01000351.1, on the reverse strand, counting down.
TGTCAATACTTTCTCTATCTCACGGACCTCAATTGCCTGCTCCTGCTCAATTTTCTGTAACTGGACAGTGAGGAACTGCTCAATTTCAGCAAGTTGGACGACTTTAGACTGTTCAATCTGTTGCGTTTCGACAATGAGGTTTTTCTCAATCTCACGTTCTGCGACAATCTGTTCCTGCTGGACACGGGCGACTTCAACATCCCGATTCATCTCAATTTCGCGTTCTTGGACGACCTGTTCTTGTGTGATACGTGCGCGTTCGACCTCTTGCTTCATCTCATATTCGCGTTCTTGCACACTCTGTTCCATCTCAAATTGGAACTTTATGGTTTCCGCCTCTCGTTCAGCGGCATAGATAGCGATATTTTTCTGCTGGTCAGATTCTGCCCATGCCTGCTCCTGTTCAGCCGCGAATTTCTCTATACGCGCACTGACTTCAATCTGAACGACAGCCACCTCTTTCCGCTGCTCAATGTCTACTTTTTCACGATATTGATCAGCAGTGATTTCAGTGATTTCACGAATACCGACAGCATCAAACCGGTTTTCGGCGTCAAGTGTGTCAACAGGGGTCTGGTCTACGCGGATAATGGATACAGTCTCAAGCGTCAAACCGTTTTGGATTTCTAAATCTTCGCCACATGCCTCTTGAACTTTATCCGCAAACTCTTGCCGTTTCTGAAGGAGGTCTTGGATTTCACTTTCAGCTGCGACGCTTCGCAAAGCGCCTTCGAGCTTAGGTTCAATGAGTTCACGCACGGTCTCTGGTGTCATAGATTTATCACCAAGTGCTTGTGCGGCGCGTAAAACATCATCTTCTATGGGTTCAACTTTAAGATAAAAAACAACTTCGACATCACCACGGTTGAAGTCATAAGTAATCAAAGCCTCTGTCCCTTCGCGAATGACCTCAATCCGCATCGTGTTGAGGGAGATTTCTTTGATTTCATGGATGATGGTGTTAACCCAGAGGCCTTTGGTGATATTGATTTTCTCTTTTGAACCACCTGTCCGCACGAGCGCGACATCGGCTTTCGGTATCCGGTAGCGTATAACTGCAGCAGCAAAGGCAGCCAAAATAGTCAGCAGTACGATCAGTGCAAATATTGACCATCGCATTACACTGTCCTGCCCGAAACTATCAAGTCTGTCGAAGGCGAACCAACTAATAGCGATTGCTACAACAATTAAGAAGACGATAACAGCAATGAAACGCATTCAATTCTCCTATAGGATGATAGCACGAAGGCACGCAGCGGTCTTTTTAAGCACGCCTACAATTACCGGAAAATCTCCTCGTCGCTGAGAGCCGTCCGGTATCGCCCTTTGAGCGGTTGACGTGGAGATGTCTGCCACGCGAGATTTGCCAAGTAACATAGGGCATTCTCAATGAGAGGTTTCGCCATGGTGGTGCGATGGGCATCACGCGTATCCACAGCAAAAGTGACGTAATAGCCCTCGCCCCACTGCAGCTGTACACTTACAGCATCGCTGTTATCCTCTCTGACTGCCAATTTTCGGTAACTCCGATCATCTGTTACCCAGTGATCATCGGTTATCAAGGTGTCTACATTGATTTTGTGAGGCCAAGTAAACATGCCGGTTTTCTGCCCATCATCGGTAACCCGAACGTTGGAGTCCTCAGAATTAATCACACGGATTGGATGTCTGTTAACGGGCATCCAGTCGCCGCGCCATTGTGGTTCACTTGTATGCACACCATCAGGCGAGATAATGTGGTTATCCATTGCCGAAGCCCAGACAATTCCACCTTTTCGAACAAATTCCTGGATGGCTTGTTCAGCATCTTCAACGAAATATTCACCATCATGTCCGGGCGCGTTCCATGTAAACCAAATGATGTCATAATTAGAAAGGGTGATGCTTGAAAGCTTAACCGCGTTGTTCGGATCACCGCGATTCTCAGGATTGTCGTTGATATTTACAGTTGTAAATTGGAATTCCAATCCTTCAAGTGTTGTTAGCGACTCTAACACCGCAGGTTCGCCTGTCAAACTATCGCTGACGACAATAAGAACCCGAAATACGCCTAACGGTACAATTTTTATCGAAGAGATAATATCCGAAAATGATTGCGAATGCGGGAGCGACCTGAGGTTCCGGAGTCCCAACTGAAATTCCCGCGAGTTCAAGCTTAAGTTCAACCGTCGACCTTCAAAATTCACATGTTCATAGAAAATAACATGACAACCACTGAATGGAAAACTCGGGCCCCGCTGGATACGAATCGATGAAATCGTATCGTTCATACCGATATCAAACACGGAACTGATGTCACGCATAATGACGCTCCGTTGACCGCTATAGTCTACCTCGCGAAACACTTCAATAATAACAGGGACAGCCCCATATTCTGGTGGGGTTGGGTGTGCCGATGGGCTAAAACTGATAGCCGTAATCGCATCTCCGAAATTGTAGGGGATGTCATGAATATTCGGATAAAACCCAGGCGCGAGAACCAATCGACGCCCCTTATAATTCTCATGCTCATGAAAAATGGCTTTATAGTTTGGCGACGCGTTGAACCCCGGCCCTTTATAAATCTTAATCGAAGAGATAATATCTTGGGCTCCAATCACACTGGTATTCGGCACCGACTCGATTAATGTCAACTTGCGTCCGTGAAAATTCACATGTTCAAAGACTTCAACGACGAGCCTCGGCATGTTCGTCATAACGCGCTCCTTGTTTTTAGGCGTAACTTGCAACAAATTGCAAGTTAAAATATAATACCATTAGCAGAAACAGTATGTC
>VXZK01000244.1 GCA_009845545.1 Candidatus Poribacteria bacterium | reverse complement strand
AGTATGTGGACAGCAAAATATTTCTGTCTATTCTGCTCTAATTTTAGGAAATAATCAAGTAATTTCTCACTAAAGTTTGGACAATTTTATGAAGTGCCACCGTTTATTTAGACCAAAATTTTGTAAAGTAAAACTCACAGAAAAAACGGTAGAGCCATGACGATAGATGAACTCTCCAAATTAATGAAAGAAGGCTTTGAGCAGATCCAACGACAGTTTGAGGATGTCAACAAACGGCTTGGTAATCTTGAAACCGATGTTGCGTGGATAAAAGGCAAACTTGAAGGCACTCAAGAGGGTAAAGCAAGCGTCTGGCAAATTATCACGACTGCCACCGCTGTCGGAGCCGTTATCATTGTCCTTATTGCGCTGTTAAAATAAAACTTTTGGCATAAACAAGTAATTTCTATTGCGCACGTAAACCACTATGGAAAATTTAATCACAGTGATTGGACGCGGTCACTCTGGGACGCGCGCTATTTCGCATACATTATACGCCAGTGGCGTTTTCATGGGGAGCCAAATTAACCCGTCTGGCGATAAGATTCCTCCACATGCGATGTATGATGCCTGCCGAGTCATGGCACAATATGTCAAATGGGAGGGTGGACTTTCGTGGGATTTTGAACCGCTTTTCACGATGCCGATCGATCCAGAGTTTGAAAAGCTCATCAACACCTACTTAGAGGATGTGCTACAGAACCCTGCTCCGCATAAAGGTTGGAAGATACCAGAGACGACGCTCGTCTACCCATGGATAACCCGGATGTTTCCTGAGATAAAGTACATCCACTGGATTCGCGACCCGCGGGATTGTATTCGGGGCAGCCACAAAACGGATGATCTTCGGGATTTTGGTGTTGTGTATCCTGAAACGGATGACATCTATGAGCGGCGCGCCATTTCTTGGATCTATCAATATAAACTTATGCAAGCAACACCGATGCCTAAGAATGTTATTCAGATCCGATTTGAAGACTTTGTTTTAGATCAGGAACGGATCCTCAAGGCACTTGAGGCATTCTTAGATATCCCATTGGGTAGGATCATTGTCCGTACAGACGCAGTGGCGCGCTGGAAAAAAGACCTTGCGGAATTGAATCAAGGTGCGTCGTTACCGCAATACGAGTTTGAGTTTCTAAAAAGAGCAATCGTTGAAAACGGGTATCCGTTAACAGCAACGTAACAGAAGAAAGGAACTATTTATGGCAACGAATACTCCTTACCGTGTTGGACTCGTCGGAACCGGGGGAATTGCGAACGCACACGGTAGCGCATGTCAGCAAGCACCGAGTGCTGAATTGGCAGCGATCTGTGATGTGTCGGAAAATGCCTTAGCAAATTTCGGTGAACGGTTTGAGGTGGCACCTGAGCACCAATATCTCTCTTTGGCAGAGATGTTAGATGCTGAGAATTTGGACATCGCTGTTATCTGTACGTGGGGTGCGTTTCACGCTGAGGTCGGTATTCAGCTTGCTGAATCCCGCCAAGTCAAAGCTATTTTGTGTGAGAAACCGTTCACATCAACGGCAGCGGAGGCGGAAGCGTTTGTCGGTGCAGCGCAGGAGAACGGCGTTATCGTGGCGGAAGCGTTTAAATTTCGGCATCATCCGATGCACCTCAAGGCGAAAGAACTCATTGATTCGGGCGCAATCGGCGAGTTTAAGGTGCTTCGCAGCACCTTTTGCACCGGTGGTGGTGGCGGCGGACCAGAGACACGGAAACCTGAGGCGAATTGGCGGTTTAATAAAGCGAAGGGGGGTGGTAGTATCTACGATTTGGCGTGTTATAATATCCACCATGCCCGATTCATGTTTGGTGCCGAACCAATTCGGGTATCGGGAATGTCTCAAGCCGGATTAGAAGTGGACGACGGTTCTTATCTATTGTTAGTATTTCCCGGTGAAAGGGTTGCCCACATTTCTACCGGTTTTAATTGTGCTGGTGGACAGTACGCCGAAATGGCTGGACTGGGGGGTATGCTGAGAATTGATAGAGCCTGGAACAACGAAAACTCTGCCGTCAATATTGAGCTTACCACACGAGAGGGCAGAGAAGTTATCGATTTTGAACCGTGTTTCCAGTTCGCATTACAATTGGAGCACATGTGCGAAACTTTAGCGACGGGTAAACCGCACCGTATCTCACCCGAAAGCTGCGTGAATCAGATGCGTGTGATTGATGCCGCCTTTGAGGCAATGGCGACCGGACGGACGGTCGAACTCGGATAACAGACTTAAATGGTTATCGGTCTTCAGTTATCAGTTTTCAGTGTTAGAAAGTGTGCTAAAGTTTCAAAGTGTGCTAAAGCATAGGAAGTTATCAACTTTACTCTCATTGTGGGGTTATATTTTCCGCGATGCTAACATCAATAGCCAAGATGATGAGGACTTCGCACCGAAATGGTAATTTCTAACCTCTACTTCCTGCTTTCTGGTACAGGACAATGTTCTTATGATGGTTGGTAGTCAATAAGAGTGGATATATCGGAAATGTTTGGCATCGGCGCAACAATGTAGTAGACAACAGCATTTCGTATTATAGGCAGGTAACTTTCACGTTACCTGCCTCTTTCTTATACGCGAACAACAGAAATTGCCACCACAATTCCCAGTCGAAAAAAGGCAACTGTAGGAGCGAGTTTTGCTCGCGATATGAATCGTCAAACAATCAGTCGGATTTAGTAGGGGCTGGGTTACCCAGCCCCTACTCTGCTGAGAGACGTTTTTGCTTTTCTTTGAGGTATCGTATCGCCGCATCTGGATCGGTGGATTGGAGGGTGCCGAGGGTGCTCGCTTCTTCAATGAACATCCTCATTTGTACGGGATCATCCTTGAGTAAGGTTTCCGCCTTTTTGTAATATTCAACGGCTTGGCCATTTTCAGCACGTTCTTCACTGATAGCGGCAAGATAGATGTAAGCGGCCGCGCGGCGCGGCGATCGCTCGCGGTTCTGAAGGAACGTCTGGAAAACAAAGCGTGCTTCATCGTAACGATTGTCATCATAATGGACGCGCCCGATGCGAAATTGTGCCCTATCGGCGAAACTATCCTTATATCCGCCAGCAAGATACCGATCGCGTTCTGGGTAACCGATAGTCGTCTCGTAGGCTTGCAACGCTTCGTTGTAGCGATGCAGTTCTCTATAGAGTTCACCGAGTTGGAAGTTCGCCATCATTGCTTGTAGAGTGTTCGGGTGCGATGCAATCACCTTTTTGTAAGTTTCAATGGCTTCATTAGGCGCAGAAAGCTGCTTTGCGTGAACGAGTCCACTGCGATAGAGAGCTTCAGCGGAATAGGTTGAGTCCGGGTGATATTCCGATACCTCTTGATACGCCTCAACGGCTTTCGGATAGTCCTGCAACTGTCGTTCATAGATGGTACCGATTTGAAACAAGGCACGTGCGGCTTCTACGGGTCCTGAAGTTCCGCTGTGAAGCCGCTCACGTAGGTTTTGAATCGCAGCGAGGTGTTGAAGCGTAGTGAGTTGTTCTGCTGCCTGCTTCGCCTGCGGTGTATTGGGTGCGGTAGTAACGAGGTTCCGGGCGATATCTAAAGCTAAAGCGAAGTTTTGCTCTGAACGCGCGGTTTCCAAGCGTTCCGCTTCCACTTCCGACAGTTGTTGCGTCAGCATCTCAATTTTCTGACTAATTTTTGCTTTTACTTCGGCCAAACTCATATCGTGCATCGAGATCTGTCCTAAATACCCTGGATCGAGGTGTGGCAGATAGACGTGGCGGAAGGTTTTAAAAGCCGCAATTGCTTTCGGATAGTGCAAGTTTTCCTCATAACAGACCCCGATCCAATAGAAGACGGCGTGCATATTCCAGAAATCGGGGTATCCCTGCTTGAGCCTCTCAAAGACGGGGATCGCTAACGAATATTTTTCGGCTGTACGATGGATATTTGCCATTTGGAAAAGTGCCTCGGCAGCGAAGTTGCTCGTCGGGTAATCGTCAACAACTTTCCTATAGGTTGCCATCGCCAGTGCGGATTGGTTGAGCAGCGTATGCCTTAAGTTTGCGATCCGCCATCTCGCTTCTGGAGCAGCCATCGCCTCTGGATGCGCTTTTAAAAATGTTTCATACTTCTGGATTGCCTTTTCAGGTTGGTTAAGTTGCGACGGATTCCGATAGAGTTCCGCTATCTGAAATTCGGCAATAATGGCGAGAGGGGTGCCCTTGTATTGAATAGCGATGCGTTGCTGTTCTCTGAGATCCGCGAGTGCGGTATTGATGTCGCGAATCTTCTGTAAACCGGTCTTATGTGCAAAATGTGAGTCAGGGGCAAGTTTAACCAATCTATTATAAGTTTGGATAGCGTCTCGGTAATTGCCCATGCGGCTGTAGACATCGCCTTTCTTAATAATGGCGAGATAAAGTTCTACAGCGTCGACTCCTTTTTTCTCAAGTTTGAGGATTTTAGCGTAAGCCGCGGCGGCTCTTGCATACTGATGCGTATAGTTATAATGAATTTCGCCGATCTGGTAATAGCACAAACTTTTCACAGCGATGTCTTTAGCAGATTTGGCAAGTGCCTCAAGTTTGTTGTTGGCTTCTGTATAACGTCCTGCCTGAACTAAAGTGTTTACCTCGTCAAGCTGTGCGTGAGCAAGTGAGCTGAGGAGGATTACCAGCAGCGCGCGTAAGAGAAATGTAAGTCTGCGTGATGTTTCCATTTTTTTAACTATGGGGCCTCCGCGCATCGTTCCACTTCGTTCCACGATAGTTTCTGATTTGGAGGATGCTGCCTCTATTGCCAACACTTTGCTTAAACATATCGGAATCCATCTCGTAATGAAGCAGATCGCTTATGGGCGAGTACGCCGCAAAATGGAGTCGTGCCGAGGTGTTAAATTTGAAAACCCTCAGTTTTTGCTGAGGTCATTCTGCTGTGTTCTGTTCAGGGTTCTGGATTGAAGTTTCTGAAGGTGTTTGTCTGCGACCTTGGTCCAATTTGTGCCTTGTGCCTGCTCTTTCATTCGGTGGAGCTGGCTTTCTGTCTCCCAGGCATCATTTCGGAGATGCTGTGTAATCAGTGCCTCCTCTAAATTCCGTTGGATACCTTGCTGGCGATATTGTTCGATCCGGGCATCCGGGGATTGCGCTTCGGTTAACTGCAAAGTTTGCTGGGGTTCAAAAGGCTTTCCGACGAAAACCGCAGCGATAATCAAGGCGATAGCCATACTGCTGACGGCAGCGGTTTTGTGCCAGCCAAAGGGCGATGCGAGGTTCGCAAAGTAGGCACGGATCCGTGTGAGTAGCGTTTGCTCTTGTTGCGTGGCGGCGAGCCGCTTGTACACGTTCATCTCAATATTCTGAAGTGCGAGTTCGGGCAGCACGAGTTCTTCTTGCGCTTCGTCTGTTAATTCAAGGACGGCTTTATAAGATTCTACGGCTTCGGTGCAGTCCTCACAATACTTGAGATGTTGTTCAAAGGGGTCCTCTTCTGCCGGTGGCAGAAGTTTGGAAGCATAATCAATAGCTTGCCCTTCGGATTTTTTACAGTCTTTTCGCATAAACTCTTCTCCTTTCTGTGGTGTCATGCGATATAGCGTGCCCACCCATCAAATTTCATTATTTTCCCACAATGGACGTAGGAGCGTTTGCAATCGTTTTACCGCTCGGTGGAGGTGAATTTTCACGGTGCCTTCCGCCATATCGAGCACTTCAGCGACTTCTTTCAGCTGCAAGCCTTCATACCGGCTGAGCATGAAGACGGCTTTCTGTTTCGGGGAAAGTTGATCAACTGCCTCCCGGATCATGATGCCGCGTTCTTTCTCTTCGAGTTGTTTCTCCGGATCGCTATAGAGATCGGTGGCAACGAGATGCGCTTCAGGAATTTCTGTATCCTCCAACGCATAGACAGGGTTACGCGCCTTCGCACGATGGTAATCAATAGCAAGATTGGAGGCAATCTTGTAAAGCCATGTCGAAAATTTGGCTTTCGGTTGCCAACCTTCCAGGGCGCGGTACGCTTTGAAAAAGACTTCAATGGTGATGTCCTCGGCATCCTCGTAATTTCTGACGGAACGTAGCAGGTACGAGAAAATCTTGGATTTGTAACGTTTCATCAACTCATCGAAGGCATTTTGGCGACCGGCTTGAAACTGAGCGACTAACAATTCATCATCAATCAATTTGTCCATGAGTCCCGACTTTGTGATTATCGGTTTAAAGTTGTGCCTCACCTAAGGCAGGGGTGAACAATCGCATGCTAACACTCTCTTAAACGGAAGCCATTAAAATAAGTTTACAAAATTTATGCGCAATTGTCAAGATTTTTCGTTAGTTCATTTACTCCCATTAAAACACTTGATTTTCGTGTGCAGTTGATTTAAAATAGGTTTCATAAGGAAACTGAATTCACAGAATTTGTAGGGGGCGGTTCGCTAACTGTAGCCCTACGCTAATGGAGGAATTACTTGTGGCACACACACATACCGATGCCGAACTGAAGCCTTTGGTTATCCCCGCTTCAGCGACAGCCGAACGGATGGCACAGGCAGCGGGGAACTTTCTGGATACATTGACCCCCGCTTTACGCGAGCAGGCGGCGCTCCCATTTGACGGAAATGAGCGGTTCCGGTGGCACTACATCCCGATCGAAATGTGGGAACGCGAAGGGGTCTCTCTCAAAGAACTCAACACGAAACAGCAGGACGCAGCGTTCGCTCTCATGGCAAGCGGATTGAGTACGAAAGGCTATCAAAAAGCCCGCGCAATTATCAATTTAGAGACGACACTCGGTGAGATTGAAAAGGCTGCAGGGCAAGCCCGCCTGGTCCGTGATCCGGGGTTCTACTTTTTCACCGTATTTGGGGATCCGACCAGCAATGGTGCTTGGGGTTGGCGTGCTGAGGGGCACCATGTCTCACTCAATTTTACCGTCGTCAATCGCGAACTGATTTCACCGAACCCGTTCTTCTTCGGTTCAAATCCGGCGGAGGTGCCGCAGGGCGAAAAAAAAGGATTAAGAGTCCTCTCTGCTGAAGAAGATGTGGCGCGTAAACTCCTGGCAACTCTTAATGATACACAAAAGCGACAGACGATCATTAATGCGGAGGCACCCTCCGATATCTTGACGCGCGATGTGCCTAAGGTCGAATTTGAAAGTGTTGAGGGGTTAGCTGCGGAGTCCATGGAGACACACCAACGCGAAATCTTGATGGACCTCGTCCATGAATACATTGACCGACTTCCTGACGAGATCGCTCAAATTGAGCTCCGTAAACTTCGTGAAGGCAACGTCAGCGATATTCACTTTGCATGGGCAGGCGGTGAAGCCCCGAAGGCACCGCACTACTATAGACTCCACGGCCCGTTTTTCTTTGTGGAGTATGATAACACGCAGAACGATGCGAACCATATTCACTCTGTATGGCGGCACATCGCAGACGATTTTGGTGTCGATCTGCTCCGATTGCACTACCATAAAGCAAATCATCACGATCATGACCACGACCACGATCATTAGGTGGCGCAGACTAAAAAAGCCGCCAAGACTGTTGGCGGCTTTTCTTGTAGACCTGTCCTGTTACTGATGGGATTTGAGTTTCCCCCATGTCGTGGTTAACTTATTGGCTGCCTCAACCGCGAGCACTTCATCGGTAAGGGTGACAAGACCCGTTTTTTCGGAATTCTTTCCGTGGACAATAGAATGGGTGTACCATCCGCTCCATCCCTTTTGTCCGTTTTGTCCAGCGGCTTTGTCGCCGTCATTGACACAGATACCGAGCCCGAATTTATCACCATCGCTGAATTTTTTGCCTTTTACTTGCAATTCTTCAGCGGTGAACCTGAGTTCGTAGTAAGTCTTCTTTTCACCTTCGTTTCGGACAACGGCGATGTCATCGCCGGGGGCGATCCCTGCGCCGCCGGGCGCCTCATTCAAAGCCCCAGGGAGTATATCCTGTGCTTTATCGTCTAAACCGATATTGTAAAGTAACATCTGTATGCCAGCGGAGCGTTTGCCGCTCATTTCAAAGGCGAGTTGTGCGCCATCACCGTTCCATGCGGCGGCGGCTGCGTGTTCATGCTCATCATCAGTAACAATAAGCCCGATATAGACGGCACTTGAATCCCATACGATCATGAAACAGGTTTCGTGATCATCGGCACCGTTCCATTTTCCGCCGCCGTGTTCCTGAAAGACGTTACCTTCGTATTCAACACCACAGAAAGGTTTCCCGTCGGTGCCTGTGACTGCCTCAAGGATTCCGTCCCATTCGCCAAGATCACCGTCGATCTTAACATCAATCCCAGTGAGTGCCTTATATTCGTCATGGGTTTTACTGCGCCACTGTGCATCCGCTACAGTGCTTGCGAGTAAAACCAATAAGGCTGTTGCGATCAAAATATAATTTTTCATTTTCTTTCTCCGAGTTAGCGGTCACCGATAATTTTATCGTTGTTATCGCCACCCAAACAGAAAATATAACGGTCGCTTGAACCGATATACACAAACCCATTGGCAACCGCAGGTGATGAATAGAGGTTTATGTTTCGGGTGACAGTTCTTGTGTTAAATTCCCATTTTACTTTTCCATCGTCAGTAGATAAGGCGTAGATGTGCCCGTTTTTCGTTGCGGCATAGACGAACTCTGGTGTTACAGCCGGTGAGGACACCACAGGGCCACCGAGCGCGGTTTGCCAGTTGCGTTTTCCATCTACCGCGCGGAGGCAGTAGACGGATCCATCACGGGAACCGAAAGTAACATTACCATTCTGAACGGCGATCGCTGTAAGGACAGCATCTTTCGCCTCGTACTCCCATACGATGTCGCCGGTTTCCGCATCAAGTGCGACGGCCTTACCCGCGGGTATTGGATCACTGTCCGAAAGATTCCCGCGTCCGAGTCCAAAAAAGACGAGATTTTCATAAGCAGTTGGGCTGCCCCAGACAGGGTAGGGCATCTGTTTCACCCAGATTTCAGCACCTGTCTGTGCATCAACAGCGCAAATCTCATAATCGCCGTAACCTGTACCGAAATATAATTTGCCGTGATGTATAACGGGCGACATATCGGCGTGAACGCCTTTATAGTGCCAAATTTCCTGTCCTTCTAAGGCATCAATGCAGTAGATGCCGTCAGCCCCTGCTGTGAAGTAGAGTTTCCCTTGACTGATAAAAGGCGTTGATTCAACATGGCTCGCCGTTTGGAAGGACCAGATCTGTTCGCCTGTTTTCGCGTCGAGACACCGGAGATGGCAGTCGCTATGTTCATGGTACCCTTCGCCGATGTAGACCCGTCCGCCAGCCACCGCGGGCGACGAGAAGATTGGGGTCGGTGAAACGTGCCGCCAGATAACCTCTCTCGACTCTGTATCAATACAGTAGGTTGCACCAGCCGATGAAAAGAATGAACCGTGTGACGATCCGATATAGAGTCGGTTTCCAACAACTGCTGGCGATGAAGAGAAGTCAAAGGTTATTGCTTCTTCCTCTTTGAAAACCCATACGGGTGTTCCGTTTGTAGGCCCCGGGACCCCGTCTAAATGTCCTGTGCGGTTCTTATTTCCGCGGAAAGTTGCCCAGGTTCTGTTGGCTTTTACATTCCTTATGCCCGCATTTTGAACGTTTGTTTCAAAGGTAGGTGTCGGTGTTTGGAGGAGTTGATAAACGCCTAAGGCGGCTCCGAGGAGAATAACCCCACTAACGACGGAGACAGCAATCTTGTGAGCCGTCACGAAGTCCCGGAACTTGTAGAAGAACATTTTCGTGGTATCTCGCGCAAAGACGAGTGCTGTTATCAGCGCGACCCCAACAAAAGCCAGAATCTGCGGGACGATACTCAATAGTGCCGTCAGGGGTCCCAGTAGCTGCGGGATAACGGCGTGTGCTGGACTTGCTGTGCCAAAGAAAAGCAGGGTGAAACACAGCATTAGCAGTAGTTTGGCAGAGAAACCGAATCTCCCCCTCTTATATCTACGTCCGTTTATTGTCTGCTTTAAACTTCCTCTTTTCATCTGTGATTCCCTCGCGTGTTACTTGGATTCTTTTAGGAATTCCACGGCAAAATGCACCAGGTTTTCCAGCATCCGACGGTTTTGAGAGACTTCGTTTTTCTGACTGTTGCGGAGATTGGTGATAAGATACATACCTTTGCCGTATCGCAGTTTAGCGACGACGATCTCTTTTCCGCCGTTCGTGGTCGCCAGGACTTGATATTTCTGGTTCCATCCGCTCCATGAATCGTCAAGTGCGAGTTGCCCTGAACGAATACGGTGGGGTGCTTTAAAGAGTTCACCGGCATCGGCAGTCGGTTTAAAATCATTGCGTCGTGCGCTCTCTACGCCATTAAGCGGTTCGGGTAACCACCCTGTACGGCAAGGATTTTTTTCATCGCTATCTTGACCAGAGACAATTACGACCCCGCCGTTCTTGACGAATTCTTTAATCCGATTTTCCTGTTTGTTGTTAAGCCGGTACCTCCCATCTCGTGAGAGTGTGCGGAAGCCGAGCCATAAGATGTCCGCTTTGCTGAGGCCAGGTAAATCGCGATTCGTTGTGCTTTGATAGGCGATCCAACGTTCTTCTATCGAATTGATATTGGAGATAACAGGGGATTCTTCCTTATAACTGTCTGTCCGGAGATAAAAAAGTTGGATAGCGTCTTCGCCTAACATTCCGCGAAGTTCTTTCAGAAAATCAGGGGTTGAATCTCTTCTTGATACCGTGTCTTTATTGAGGTATTTCTCGAAGTGTGTAAACATCCACCTACCCCAACCTCTGTCTCTCTGTTTTGTGACTTGGGTTTGGAACCATTTTCCGCGTGTATGTGCGATGCTATTGATGCGTCCGCCTTTTTGCTCATAAAAGATGATTATCGGTTCACCTTGTCTGAGGAAACGGATAATTTCTTTCCGATGGTCTTCCTCGCCTTTATAGACATCAAACCGCATCTTAATTACCTGAAATTCGCTGGTGCCCTTGAGGTTTTCTTCAACCTTAATATCGGCAGTCTGTCGTTTGGCGTTGACCACTGTAATAGTCCCAGAAACGACATTGGTACTTTCTTTGACGATCTGCGGTACAGAATAACGTTTTGCGATATAGCCTTCTGAAACTGGCAGATATAGTAGTAGAAAACCAGCGGTAAGTAGACTCAGAAGATAAAAAGGTTTCCAAATACGCTGTAATTTGTTAGTTCTCATTGAATTTATCTCCTATTGTAATTCTGTTTCGTTATTGTGCTTTTCCTCTCGCTGCAATCTCCCATACAGATTCGACAATCCCGTTCCGGATGCCGTAATACCTGTCGTGGAGGTTTACTGTCGTGCAACAGTGTGTTGGTAAAATTTCGAGTTTATCGCCCGGTTTGACGGAAACATTTTCGTCAGATACCTGCATTTTACCGTGCTCCTCGGAAAGTCCGGTCATCTCTACGCCTGTTAAACCAACAGGTTGTGGAATGCCGAATTCCTTGGCAAGCACCTTCAAGCCCGTATCTACTATTATTCGACTTGGGTTCGGACGGCTCACAACGGTTGCCAAAACCGACAATGCACAGTCGAAATGATCGCCGACCCCCTCTACATTTCGGTAGGTGGTATCCATGAGCACGTAAGACCCCGCCTGGACCTCTGTCATCTCTGGGATGCTCCCGGTGATATTAAAGGTGCCAGTTCCACCGCCGCTCATGATAGGAACTTCTACACCGTGCTTTTCGAGGTAGTGTTTCGTGTCGAGTAGGCGTTGCATCGCCTCGCGTGCAGCGGTATCGCGTTCTGATCGGTTCGGTTTAGCGACGGTATGCCCCTCATACCCCATTAAGCCTTCAAAAACCAAGTTTGGAGTCTGGCGTATCTGATCTGATAGTTCGAGTGTCGGTTTGCCGGGTTCAACACCGCATCGATCCATGCCGATGTTCACCTCTATTAACATCCTAACGGTGGCACCCTTCGCAGCAGCAGCCTCGGCGATGGCTTGTACGTTCTGCGGGTTATCCACGGCAACCATAACCTCCGAATGTTTCGCGAGGTTGATAAGCCTCGCAATCTTTTGAGCGCCAACAATCTGATTGGCGATGAGTACATCTCGGATACCCGCGTGAATCACCGCTTCAGCTTCACCGAGTTTCGCACATGTAACGCCGATGGCACCCGCTGCAATCTGTTTATGCGCGATGATCGGTGTTTTATGTGTTTTCACGTGTGGTCTCAAGTCCGCGTTGACTGTGCTGAAATAGTCCGCCATCGTCTGTATGTTGGCTTCCATTTTGTCGAGATCAATCAGGAGTGCAGGTGTATCCAATTCCGTTTTATGCATACCGATAAAAGGTTCGCTACTGTGGTTCATGACGCGGTGTCTCCTAAAACTGCTTAACAGGATTTGAGAGAGTGCCGAACCCCTCGATGTCTATCTGGACAACATCGCCAGCGGCAAGCGGTAGCTCGTTCGGGACGATGATACCGGTCCCGGTTGAGACGACGGTGCCGAGCGGAATTGGGTTATCCCGCATCAGGAATTCGGTGAGCTGCTCAAACTTCCAATTGATTTGGGAAGTGTTCACTTCGCCTTGATAGATAACGTCTGCACCCCGTAGGACGGTGCACTGCATTTCCAAATTATATGGATCGTCTATTTCGGATGGCGTGAGAAACATGGGGCCGAGTGCACAGCACCCGTAAAAGACTTTGGATTGTGGCAGATAGAGCGGGTTATCGCGTTCAATGTCCCATGCGGATACGTCATTGCAGAGGGTATACCCGACGATCTCACCGTCGCCGCCGAGAATGTATGCGAGTTCAGGTTCTGTCGCTGTCAGTGCGGAATCGCTTCGGATGCCGATAAAGCCGTTGGGACCGACGCAGCGTGAAGGTGTCGCTTTGAAGAATATCTCAGGACGGTCGGCGTGATAGACCCGGCTGTAGATGTCTTGTTCGGTGTCGTCGTCGCGCATCTCTGCGCTCCGTTTGTATGTTACACCGCATCCCCATACTTCAGGTGCGTCGATTGGCGGTAAGAGATGTGGTACATTTTCGTCGGGGGCGACATCGAGTTTCTTTAGGGTAAGTCCTTCTGGTTCCGTTGCTGTGTTTTCTGCGTCTGCAAACGAAGGGAGTCGCATCGGCGCGGGTGTTGCGACCTTCTCTTGAATGTCAGCGAGTATGACCCCGAGGCTTACCTGTTCCTGATGCGCGAGTGTGAGTACTTCTAAGACACCAGCGGATTCCTCGCTTGTTACGTCAATCACTTCCTCGTCGCGGGTAACAATTCCGACCCGTTTGCCTAAATTAGGCAGGTGAAACTGAATTAATTTCATTTTTTTAACTTTCCTTGCGGTTCGGGGCAGAAGGTTTGGACAAGACCGTTCTTCTCCGTATACCTGCTTTCCACTTCGCTCCAAACTTCGTGCGCTTGTTTTCAATTTAGGAAAATTCGAGTGCTGCCCACGCTTGCGCATCTTTTACGACCGCGTCTGGTGTCCTTTGCGAACTGAGTAGATGTCCTTGTGTTGCCCGGAGCGTCGGTTGTTTGGCATCTTGGTAGCGAAAATCAAGGCTCCATCGGATATGTGCAGCGCGGTTCGGCAACCCACGGTGAAAGAGCAGGTTACTGAAGATGACGACATCCCCCGGCAGAATCTCAATAGTGACGGCATCCGCCTCAACGGGTCTGATGTAGTCATCGTGAATACGGAGGTAGTATTCGTCTTTCTCGTGTGGCACTACCCCCCACTTGTGGCTTCCTGGAATAAATTCCATGCACCCGTTTTTAACGTTAACCGGCACTAAGGGTGCCCAAACATTCATCATCCGCAACACATCCGCTTCCTTTGAAGTGTAGCCTGCATCTTGATGCCATAATACCTCTGTGCGCCTGTTCTCAGGTAGTTTTGGGCGGACGGAATAGTTCGGGTACAATCGGATCTCTGGTCCCAAGATAACACCAGCAAGTTCAAGTAGGACAGGGTGCGCAAACACACCGAAAAACCCTTCACGATGTAGTTCTGGCCGAAAGATTGTCGGGTTTTCGTCTGGGTGTTTTTCATACATCCGAATCAGGCGGGTTTCAAAAGTGGCATCTGGATATGTGTTCGCCAGTTTTCCTTCTGCTTGCCGTTGTGATGCGAGTTGATCGACTAACGCTTCACATTCGCGTTTAACGGCTTCAAGCGTCGCCGATTCCAAAATGCCATGCAGAATAGAGAATCCGTTGTTATTGAAATCCGTAATAACTGATTCCATTTTCCTGCCCTATTTTTAATGTTGAAGCGGTCCGTTCTCGCCTGTTAATTCAGCGCAGGGACGAGACCCACTTTCACAAGTGTTTCAACAACTGCGTGCGCGCATTCTTCAATAGAGAGCGCAGCGGTGTTCACTGTAACTTCTGGGTTCAAGGGCGGTTCGTAAGGTGCGCTGATGCCCGTAAATTCCTTAATCTCTCCAGCACGCGCCTTTTTGTATAAGCCTTTCGTATCCCGTTCTTCGCAAACATCGAGCGGGCAGTCGACGAAAACTTCAACGAACCTATCCTCAGCGACGAGTGCTCTTGCTTGATCTCTGTCGGCGCAGTAAGGCGAAATGAAGGCTGTCATGACAATTGTGCCGGCATCCGAAAAGAGTTTCGCGACTTCGCCGATGCGGCGGATGTTTTCCTCGCGGTCCTCTGGTGAGAAGCCTAAATTCTTGTTCAGTCCGTGTCGTACATTGTCGCCGTCTAAGACATACGTGTGGTGTCGCTGTTGATGCAATACCTGTTCGACTGCGTTCGCTAATGTCGATTTACCTGAGCCGGAGAGTCCGGTGAACCAAATCACACAGCCTTTCTGATTCAGTAATTTTTCTCGATCTTCTGCTGTGACAGTTGCTTCGTGCCACGTTATATTGGTCGCTTTTTGTTGAGCCAATTCGATTATTCCTCACATATTTAAGAAGTCAAAAAATTGAGGTGTTCCAAACGTCCCTCTCTTATCAAATTTGATAATATTATTATACGCGCGGATATAGCGTAATGTCAACCCAAAATAGAGAAGTCCAGCCATCAGCTATCGGCTAATGGCATAGTATCTATTTAATTTATGTAAATTTTAGAATTAAGAGGACACTCTCAAACGACTCTTAGTGCTCTCATCGCCCTTGAAAATGCCACAGGAAATTAACGGTCACTTATGCGACAAAAAGAGTGCCACACACTAAAAGTTTGGGCTACAAAGATGTAGGCTTAATTCTAAGTTCCACTATAATGAGGTTTCGATAATGCGGACAACTTGATTCACCGGGTTCTCTGTGTTTGAAAAATCGACTATCTGGCTACGTCCACTTTGCCATTTGACTTCGATAGATCGAATCATTTCTTGTCTGCCGATACCGAAGTGAAGGGTAGGCTCACTACTGGATGCGTAACTTCCACCACAAGTTGCTTCTTTGAACTGTGTGTTCTTATTTGTTTGTACCCACACTTTTGCACCGATACCGTCGCGATTGCTCTCAGTGCCGACAAGCCGGATTTTCACCCAATTGTTCTTTTGGTGAGCTGTTTGAGAATCGTTTCGCAAGAGGGCTGGGGGTTCACCACAGCATGTAACAAGGATATCCACTGCTCCATCGTTGTTATAGTCGCCGATGGCTACACCGCGCGCGACAACCGAACGCTTGAAAAATGGGCCGGCTGTCTCGGATAGGTCTCTGTATTGCCCTATTCCGATATTACCAAAGATTTGGCACTGCTGTTTGTAAGAGAGGGAGGGCGTAATCTTTGATACGTTATCCCACACATGTCCATTTGCGACGAAAAGTTCAAGCGTCCCATCGTTGTCCGCGTCAAGGAATTGGGTGCCGAAACCGAGTTGTGAAAAACTCGGATCAGCGAGACCGGTTTCAAAGGTGGTCATCGTGTACAAGCCGTCGCTGTCGTTGTGAAAGAGACTGTTAATTTCCAAAGAGAAGTTTGTGACAAAGAGGTCTGGCAGCCCGTCGCTATCATAATCGCCAGTGGCGATCCCCATACTGGCGGTTGCCCGACCTTCCGCATTGTAGGCGACTCCCGCCGTGAGGGCGACATCTGTGAAAGTGCCATCACCGTTGTTGTGGTAGAGAAAATCGGGAACAGCGTCGTTGGCGACGAAAATATCAGGGTAACCGTCGCTGTTGTAATCTGTGAAGAGCGTGCCCAATCCTTTACCGCCTTTGTGGAGTCCAGCGCGGGCTGTAACATCTGTGAAAGTGCCATCACCGTTGTTCCGGTAAAGCGTATCACTTGCCCCAGGATACTCATGTGGTCCGCAGTAGATATGAACACCTTCCAGAAAACATGCGTGGGCAGTTTCGAGTTGATAGTCCAGGTAATTGGTCACATAGAGGTCTAAATATCCATCAAGGTTGAAGTCCCCGAAGGATGCACTAACGCTCCAACTGCCGTCGCCGACACCCGCTTGAGATGTAACGTCTGTGAAGGTGCCATCGCCATTGTTCCGATATAGTTGGTTTTTGCCGAAGTTCGTGAGATAGAGATCAGCGTCGCCATCGTTGTCGTAGTCTGCAGCAAGGCATCCCATACCGTATCCGTGATTTTGTTGCAATCCAGCTTTTGCAGTCCGATCAACAAACGTGCCATCACCGTTGTTCTGGTAAAGAACGTCTGAGTGATTCACATGTCTGGTGGATTGAACATCTTGACTGAAGGTGCCGCTATTGACGAGGTAGATATCAAGGTGTCCGTCGTTGTTGTAGTCGAAGAAGAGTCCGCCAGCCCCCATGGTCTCAGGTAAGTATTTCTGTTTAGATGCACCGTTGGTATGTTTAAAATGGATACCGGCTGCGTGTGTCTGGTCTGTGAAATGGATTTCTGTTTCAGCGGTAGCCAACGCCACAGCAGAAAAGATGATTATTAGGCAGGAAAGTAGAAAAATTTCTGTTTCGGCACCGGGCGAGAAGTAACAATGGTTTTTCAATTTTTCGGTGTATCCGGCGTTGGTCATTAGGGAAAATAAAGGCATCCGGTGGTTGGATGCCTTTTTGGAAATCTACATCAATGCGTCTTCAACTTCTTCAGGAAGTTCCACTGTGCCTGGGTCAACATCAATCGGATATTCAGTGCCGTACGCTTCAACGAGATCGTCAAAAGTTACGTTATCTACACGATCCAAGTCATCACCCGGGTAGACGATCCATACGCCGTAACAGCCATCACAACCGACGAGGTCTACATCGTCTTGTTCGATCGGAAACTGCGTCAGTGGATTATTACAATCAGGACAAGGTAACATATAGATTCTCCTCGGAGTTTTCTAAATCTCTGTATCAAGAGGTCATTGTTAGTCAGCGGCAGGGGCGAAGGTTTCGGGGTTCTCAGCCGCTGCGTCATAATCATCAATCAGTTCTGTAATAACAGGGTTATCACCACAGAGTGGGCAGTTCTCATCTCTATTAATTTTCATTTCACGATAGGTCATACTGAGCGCGTCGTAGAGAATCAGCCTGCCGATAAGCGGTTCGCCGATACCGATAATGTATTTAATCGCTTCAGTTGCCATCATGACACCGATTACGCCTGGGAGCACGCCCAGGACACCTGCCTCACTTCAGCTGGGTACCATTCCCGGAGGAGGGGGTGTCGGAAATAGGCATCGATAGCAAGGTCCCTCGTGCGGTTTGAAGAGCGTGACCTGTCCCTCAAATTGGAAGATACTGCCGTGAACGATGGGCTTATTCATCAGCACAGCTGCGTCGTTGACAAGGTAACGGGTCGCAAAGTTGTCGCAGCCGTCTACAATCAGATCATATTCCGAGAAAATTTCTTCGACGTTATCAGCAGTGAGACGGAGATTATAGGGTGTGATATTGATGTCAGGGTTTAAGGACTTAATCGTTGTCGTTGCGGATTGAACTTTCGGTGTGCCGACGGATTCTGTGCGGTGGAGTATCTGACGCTGTAAGTTACTTAATTCGACGACATCAGAATCAATAATACCGAGATGTCCGACACCTGCGGCACCGAGATATACGCCCGCGGGCGACCCTAACCCGCCGGCACCGACCATCAAGACTTTAGCGTTCAGCAGTTTCGCTTGTCCCTGCTCACCGACCTCAGTGAGCATAAAATGCCGACTGTAACGGTCGAGTTGCTCATGGCTCATCGGTTTATCTTGGACTGTTGGAAAGCCTGCGGCTGCCCAGTCGCGATATCCGCCTGCGAGGGACACGGTGTCGGTGTACCCCATTTCACGGAGCGACTTCGCGGCGAGAAGGGAACGGAGCCCCGCTGCACAGTAGATGATAACCTTTTGGTCCCGATCTGGAATGTGGTTTTCAACGGAAAATTCGAGCATGCCCCGTGTGACGTGGACAGCGTTCGGGATATAACCGGCGCGGTATTCATCTTCATCGCGCACGTCCAGTAACACGAAATCGCTCTCTTTATCTTGTTCGGCTTTTACCTCAGCAACCGTCACTTCTGGTATTTCTGTTTTAGCTTCCTCAACGATTTGCCTATAGGATTTCATAAAATTTTTCTCCCGCGGAGAAAGAATATGAAGATAGCGGATTTTCATATTCTTGTCCGATAAATTTCAGTCTCTTGCGCTTGCAAAATTATATCACAAGTCGGTTTTGTTGTCAATCTTTTCTTTTTTGTGTTTTATCCTTATCTTTTTGTAGGAGCGACTTTTAGTCGCGACCTTCATTTACCGCTAAATTGTTCTGCAAAAACTAAACATTTCTCTTGACTTTTCGCCAAACGCATGGTAAACTTAAAATAAGTTATGTTGGTGAAAAAACGCTATCGCCGAACCGCTATTATCCTACACAAAATGAAGGTTACTACGTCCTTATGCCCAAAGAAAATTTCAACGAAAAACTGACTGCACTCCTTAAAGAAAAATCCGATTTCCTTGACGATACAGGTGAACTCATCCCCGCCGCTGTCAGAGACCACGCGTGTCGACTCGACCACGACCTTATCAAATTATTGCTTAAAGAGGAAGAGATAAAAGCAGCCTTCTTTGACGAGATTGACGGGCATTGGATTTTTAACCACAACACCTTCATCAACTACATCACAGACAAAAACTTCCTCGCCAATGCCTACACCCGATTCCGCAACAAGATCGGCTTGAACATTGAAGGCAAATTCCTCCGTGAACGCGGCGAAGTCTCACTCGTCTGGCCTTACAAAGATTGTGTCTTGGAAGGTGGACAGACAAAAGAAGCGGAAAAGCGCAAAGAAATCTTCTTCAATGAAATCCTGGCACAAGATGAAATCAACCGCATGTTTGATCCGAAGGTCCTCACGAACTGGAAACGCCACACAGTCGAAGGTGAACAGGACATAGCGGACATCCAACGCTATGAGAACGGCACGATTCGAGAAAACCTTATCATCAAGGGCAACAATCTCATCGCACTCCACACCCTCAAACAGCAATTCCGAGGACAGGTCAAACTCATCTACATTGATCCGCCTTATAATACTGGAAGCGATAGTTTCGGCTATAATGATAACTTTAATCATTCCAGCTGGCTGACCTTTATGAGAAACCGGCTGGAAGTAGCAAGAGAATTTTTGAAGGACGATGGGGTTATCCTGATTCACATTGACGATCAGGAAATGCACTATTTAAAACTTGTCGCTGATGATCTATTCGGTCGAGATAACTTTATCGCCACCGTTCCGAGGAAGACCCGAAGTGGAAAAAGTGATGTTCCTTACAAACTATCACAGGATTTTGACTGGATGCTGATGTACACAAAAGGCGCGTCTAAAAAAGATAATATCTTCCAGCGAGATATTTCACGGAGATATTACGAGACCCCGGACTTTCCTGATGACGAATGGAGACTAAGCGATCTTACAAAACAAACGACAATCCAAGAAAGACCCAAATCTAATTTTACATTGGAAAATCCGAGAAATGGAGAAAAATTTCCTGTCAATCCCAACCGAAGTTGGTCAATTACTATTGATACTGTTGATGAATATCTGAAAAAACAAAAAATTGTTTTCCCGGGCGATTACGATTTTCTCAACATAAAGCGTCCGGCTATGCGGGTTTTTAAGTCGGAGGATATAGGAAAAACGGCTTATGTATCCTCGGATTTCCTGAATCAAGTGATGGATGAATTATTGAAAAGAATGGTCAACAGCAAGGGTACAGATGAAATTGTAGAGATTTTTGGGAGAAAGGCGTTCTCTTATCCGAAGAATGAACTACTGATGCAACGCATTATTGAGTACACAACAAAAGAAGGAGATATTGTTTTAGACTTCCATTTAGGTTCAGGCACAACCACCGCTGTCGCCCACAAAATGGGCAGACAATACATCGGCATCGAGCAAATGGATTACGCCGAAACTCTCCCCGTTGAACGCTTAAAGAAAGTGATTACTGGTGAGCAAGGAGGTATCTCTGAATCCGTCAATTGGCAGGGCGGTGGTGATTTCATTTATTCCGAACTGATGCCATACAACCAAACCTATATGGACAAAATCCAAACCGCGCAATCCTCCGAAGCACTCGTTGCCCTCTGGCGAGACATTGCTGAAAACTCGTTCCTGAACTGGTATGTCAACGAACAAATGCCGGAAGAAGCCGTAAAAGATTTCACCGCTATTGGCGATCTTGAGGCACAAAAACACCTATTAGCAGAACTGCTGGACAAAAACCAACTCTATGTCAACCTATCCGAAATAGAGGATGCGGATTTTGAGGTTAACGAGGCAGATAAGGTGTTGAATAGGGCATTTTATGGGGAATAAAGAAAGCCAGGGATATAGAATTGAGCGAACCGCAGCCCTGCAATCACGTGGCATGGAGCCATTTCGTCCCTGACTTCCTTATTATAATAATACCACGTCAAATAATTTTTTACATATTTTTCTTCTCGCTCGGTTTCCCAAAATCTGTGATTCAGAGAAAACTGATGTCCCTATCAGATCAAGCATGGGTAATCGGATTCTCCGCGAAAACCTTCAGCTGCAGTGCTTGCTAAACAGAGTTTTCCAATAAACAAGACACCCAGTAAACAAGACACCGAGAAACAGGTTGGAATAAGTCCGGTTCGATTAGGAGGGAAATCCGCAGAAATACCCAAGCAAGACACCCAACAAAAACACCGAACCTACCGGGCCCGGGGCCAAACCTGAATAAATTTGACTCTCTACATTATATATGTTATCATATCTAAACAGGTTATCATACATAATGTAAC
>VXZK01000379.1:8390-21180 GCA_009845545.1 Candidatus Poribacteria bacterium | reverse complement strand
TCTATACACTCAGCATTGGTGCGGTTAGGAAACCGCACCTACCGGGGGTTGAAAGTGTATATTTATTTTTGGAATTTACTATAATATATCTATCTCGTGGCAGACAGTTCAAGCATTACCGCTTGGTAATGTGTCTGCCTACCCACTTGAACGGGGTTAAAACGAGATACGAGATATACCATGAGATTAACCTTTCAGTATCCTGTATATCCTACGAAAACACAGGAAACAACATTGTTAGGGTGGTTTGACCACTTGTGCGAACTTCAGAACTCTGCCCGCCACGATAGACTCGTTGCGTATGAGACCGAAGGGGTTTTTGTGTCGCTCTCTGACCAGCAAACACTCCTAACGCAAGCCCGTGAGAAATATGATGATTTCCGCGCCGTGCCACAAGATTTCCAGAACCACACGTTGCGAAGAACCGACAAAGCTTTTGCGGCATTCCGCAAACGTTGTAAGAATGGCGATGCTCAAAAAGGGTATCCTCGGCATAAAAAGCGTGTGCGTTCTCTAACATGGAGTCTTCGCAAATATAGCAAAGTTGTTCGTAAAAAGACCAAAGACACTGACAAATTCCACCAAGTCGATCCCAAGAATACCTCGCAAACCTGCTCGTGTTGCGGTCAGAAATCACCGGAGAAGTTATCCTTATCGGTGAAAACCTTTAGTTGTCAGTCTTGTGGGCTCTCTATGGATAGAGACCACAACGCTGCGATAAACATCCTCTTACGGGCGGCTTGCGCCCATCGTGGAGAGCGTTGGGTTACCGACCTCTATGAAGCGAGAAACATGAACGAAGCACGAGACGCGGGCTTAGAGAACGCCAGACAACTCTTATTGTTTGATGAACTCTTAACAAGCCCAAGTCTTTAGGCTTAGGTACATTGACTAGTTCCTGTTTATACACACACTGAAACAGCAATCGGCAAATGGGTGTAAAAGTCCATTTTACGAATTCTCTCGTTCGCTATAGGTTTTCCAAAGTGCTTGTGGATTCTCAACAGAGAGACCAACATTACCACATTTACCACAGACGGTTGCTCTCAACATTTCTCTATGAGCCTGTTTAAAAATTAAAGCATCAGGGTTACCCTGGACCTCGACTTCTAAGTCTTGTCCCATTCCTGCCTCGTAGCGATCGCGAATCCGTAAGTCCGGCATAATCTTCTCGGAACCGCACCTACCACATTTCATCGCAGCCATCTGGATGGATCTCCTTATTTCAATAATCTGTTCCCGTTGGTTTAACTGACACAAACTATTATACTCCAAATTTCAACCGATGTCAATCTTCTGATCACGAAATCACGAAATCGTGAAGCGTGCGTGAATATTCTGTCAAAGATTCAGGTTGAAGTGGTTATAATTGATGTTTGTCAAAACCGTACGCCCTAAAGCAAAAAATTGAAATTTAATTTGACAACCCACTATGTAATAGTATGTAATAATTACATGTAATTCAATTAACTTGTATTTTAGAAAAAAAAGGAGATTTACAATGTCAGAATTGAATCCAAGACAACAAGGCAGAAGGCAACGTGGAAGACGTGGACCGCGGCACCCAAGAGGCCCGCGAAGGCGGAATAATGTGGTCATGGTCAGAGTCGATGAGGAAAATCTCAGCCGGATTGACGAACTCATGGAATCAGGACAATTTAACAGTCGTTCTGAAGCGACTGCGTTCCTCATTGATGAAGGTATCAAATCCAAACAGCAGATGTTTGATAAAATGGCGGAAAAGATTTCTCAGATCCAAGGCTTGAGAGATGAACTTGAGGCGATGATTGCCGAAGACGCAAAACGACCCGAAACCGTTGATCAGAGCACCGATAACGCTCAATAGGGCTGGAGGGAGTTGATGCGAAAGCGAAAAATAGAGATGACAGTTTCTCTGACTTCAGTTCTGTTTTTTCTGCTCACGATTCCGATGTCGGCACAACGTCGAGGTGCTGCTGAGCCTCCAAAGGTTCCCGAAGGGATAACGATGCATCGTGACCTTGCTTATGTTACAGATGGACATGAACGCCAAAAACTCGATCTCTATATCCCGGATGAAGGGGAAAACCTTCCACTTATTATCTGGATACATGGTGGCGCTTGGTTGGGCGGAAACAAGAGACACTATGTTCCAAAGGCGCATCTCAAGTCGGGCTATGCAGGTGCAAGTATCAACTACCGCTTGAGCCAGCACGCCATCTTTCCGGCACAAATAGAAGATGTGAAAGCCGCTGTTCGGTGGCTTCGCGCGAATGCAGAGACCTATCGCCTTGCCCCAAACCGTTTTGCAGCGTGGGGTTCGTCCGCTGGTGGACATCTCGTCGCTATGCTCGGTACCACTGGCGACGTAGAAGCGTTTGAGGTAGGAGAAAATTTAGAAGTATCCAGCAAAGTACAAGCTGTGGTAGACTACTATGGTCCCACCGATTTCCTTCAGATGGACGCGCACCGCCCCGCAGATGGATTGGTGCACGATGCCCCTGACTCGCCAGAGTCGAAATTGGTCGGCGGACCGATTCAAGAGCATAAGGATCGCGTCGCGAAAGCGAATCCAATCACTTATGTGTCCAAAGACGATCCGCCATTTCTGATTATCCACGGGGATCAAGACAAACTTGTTCCGTACCATCAGAGCGTGTTGTTGAAGGATGCGTTAGAAGAAACCGGTGTGCCGGTTACGCTTTATAAGGTAGAGGGAGGGGAGCACGGCTGGTTCAGGGATCCGAAAGTCCCAGAATTAACGAAGGCGTTCCTCGAGAAACACTTGAAACCGACAAAACCGAAGTAGGCGCGGGTTATCAACCACCACTACTTCATAGCGTAGATTTTGAAAATGTCAGTTTAACGAGACCGCCCCAATTAGCGTTTTATCGCAACCGAGACCCCATCACGGAGCGGAATGATCGTTGTGAACACATCCGGTGAACTATAGAGAAGCCGAGTCAACTCCTTAACACCAATCGTCGCGGCGTGGAACCACTGCTCCTGTTCATTGAGTCCTTCTGGGGGGCCACCAGGTTCCTGTGTAACAACCCGCCCACCCCAGATCATGTTATCTGTAATAAACAACCCACCGCTCCTGAGCCGTGGAATCGCCTTCCGAAACGCTTCGGGATATCCATCTTTGTCGATGTCGTTGTAGATGATATCGAACTCGCCTTCGGTTTCGTCAATGATTTCAAGGGCGTTACCGACCCGATAATCGATGCGGTCTGCAATACCACCGCGTGCAAGATAACCGGCTGCACGATCAGCGTTCTCCTGTGAACCGTCGGTACAGATGATAGAAGCTTCCGGTTTTTGCAGTGCTTTCGCCATCCAATACGCTGAATAGCCAAAACCTGACCCCATCTCGAAAATCCGTGTCGGATTGGTGAGCAGCGCCAATTGATGCAAAACGCGCCCGACGAGCGGTCCGACAATCGGAAAGCGGTTTGCGCGTGCGTGTGCTTCCATCTCCGTAAGCACTTCATCGCGTTCAGGGATAATGTCGAGTAGATAATCGTCAATCGACGGGTGAAGAATATCCAAACGTTGCATAAATCGCTCCTTGCTGGCGTGGTATCAGTTCGCTGTTTTCAATTACTTTCTTCCCTTTTCCACCGTTCAAGCGGGTGTTCGCGTGGCGTGAGTGGCATATAGACCCGGGCTCCTTGTCGATGCGATTCCCATGTCGCATGAATCATCTCAAGGCAATCCCGGCCGTCCCTCCCACTCGCGAACGGATCCCGGTCCCCCTCAATGGCTTCAATCAAGTCGCGTAGCATGAGACGCTGCAATAACAATCGTATTGATGCTTTATCTCGCGGGTTTCCCTGCTCGTCAAGGTCCTCGGAGGCAAGGTGTACCGGTTCCCACGTTTCTGCGGGTGTCTTATGCTGTCCTTTGTGGATAAACATCGTTGTGCCGACGCTCTCTCGGATAGCGATCCTGCCTTCGGTTCCGATAATATCAATGCCGTAGGCGTTATCGTTCGTCTGTGGCTGCGCGAGGAACTGCACATCGGCATGGATGCCGTTTTTGAATCGGAAAGAAGCGTGTCCCCGTTCTCCAAGCACAAGTCCAGCATCGCGATCATGTGGGTGAACCTCTTGGGTATGTTTGATGTCATCAACGGTTGATTGCCGCCCATCCATCTGAACGAGATGTGCGTGTGTCCATTCGACATCACCGCCGAAGAGCCGTAACCAATCGTAGAGATGTGTCCCCATCTCCATCAGCGAATTCCCGACCTTGCGTCCGCCTTTGTCTGTCGCCTTCAACAACACCACCTCGCCGATTTCGCCTTTTTCAATCAGCGAAAGCACGTGACGATTGTAAGGACTGGCGCGTTTGATATGATTAATGGCAAACTTGACGTGATGCTGGTCGCAGGTTTCGACCATCTCGTCAGCTTCAATCAGGTTGAGGGCAGTCGGCTTTTCACAGAAAACGTGGATGCCACGCTGCGCCGCCGCGATTGTTGGTGGATAGTGCATCGGTGCCTGTGTTGGAACGATCACAATATCGGGCTGCTGCTCATCAAGCATCTTTTCATAGTTAGCATAAATGGCTTTGACGTTGAACCGTTCGCTCCATGCTTTTGCCCGTTCTGGATTGATTTCCGCGCCAGCGACGAGTTCACAATTCGCCTCTAACGCTACTGCTTGGGCATGAGATCCGCCCATGCCACCCAAGCCGATAATCGCGATACGATAACTGTTCATGCTGGTCTCCGAAGTTTGCCAAGAAGAATGTGCCGGTTTATACCTATCATAGCAACTTCAAAATCAGAGTGCAAGAAAAAAGTAAGTGAGCTTTATAGTAAAATCCGAAAATAAGTTTACACTTCTCGCTCGTAGGGGTTGGGTAACCCAACCCCTACGGTTCCCGACGTGTGCAAGTAATTACGGGCTCTACTATAAACTGCACCTAGCTAATTTTGCTTGCTTTCAAATACTACACATAGTACCATAACAATACACATATTCTATATCAGAAATCAAAAGGCTGTTTATGCCGAAACTTCGGGTACACGTCGAAGGATGTAGGTTGGGTATGGATGTTCAAAATTACCAATTTGCCGATGCGACTTGGCGAACTTGCCCCATTGCTTTCCAAAAGACTAAACAAGAGCGAGAGGTTTTCGTCTAACAAAACCCTTTTGCAACTGACAGCCATCTAAAAACCCATCATCGCTCGAACAAACGTTGTATTACTCGTTTTCCGTTGAAATAGATTCGTGGTTCTCCGGTGACCCGAAAGAATGATGATATAGAAGCCGAGCCAACTGCCCCTGCTGATGATTTGCGTTTCAAAAATACGAGTTCGCAAGTCAGAGCGGTATAGGTTTGGAACGCGAGTGTCCATTGGGAAGGTTTGTAGGTAGTTCCTGAAGTTTCTATCCCGATTGGTAAACTTCCGGTATTGGAAGCCGCCAATGATACTTAACCGCTGCGTAAACTGATAATCGAGACGGACCCCGAGAATATCTTCTCGACTTCGACGATTGAATCGCAAATATTCAACCGGTTGATCGTCGGTTGGGAGAAACAGGTCTGGGTTGAGTGTTTCTGGAATCTCTTCGGCAGTTCGGTCAAAAGCGCGGTCCCAAACGTACTTAACCATCGGTGTTAGCGTTAAACCTTCAGCAATTTTGTTGACATAAGGGAGTTTTACAAGCGGAATCTCGTATCTCGCCTTCAAAATAGTGAGTTGATTACGAATGTTCCGTTCCGGATAACGGCGTTTTCTCCAGTTCGCAGCGTTATAGATTAAACCGGTGTCAGTCGGGTCAAGTGCGTTAATGCCGTGATCGGGATAGAATGCCCCAAGCCGGACCTGCTCAATTGGCACCATAAAGTCAACGCGTTCATCAGGTTCAAAGTTCTCTGATCGCGGGTCGTATTCAACATCCTTGAAAAGTGCCTTTTCTACCTCTTGTTCAAACTGTTTTTGCATGACGATCAGGCATTTAGCTTCAAGGGTCAAGTTTGATATTGCGGTGTAGAGGCATTGGAGCGTTGTTGTATTCACGCGAGCGTTGTAAAAATCAAGTTTGTCATTAATATGAATCGGCTCCAATTCTCCAACAGGCAAAACAATTGTGTAATCCGGAATATCATCCTGCGCGCGTACGAATCGATTTTGGAAGTCAAAACTGCCAAAATCTGGGATGTCGCGTTTATACGTGACATGTATGTATTTGGCGTTATTTTTACGGCGACTTGAAATTTCGCTTTCGTTTAACCAACCGGCTTGAATAGCGAGGTTCTCAAGCAGGTTGTATTTCGCTTTAAGGTGATACCCCTGACGATCTATCCCGTATTCGTATTCCGGTTCAAAGTCATCCTCAATCGTATCAATGGTACCATTATTGTTTAGGTCGATAGGGTTGGTAAATACAGGTGGGTCAGCATCAAAGATGAGAAAATCTTCTTGATAGTCTAATACCCCGTTCTGATCTCGGTCATCAGCGTGTGGAATTACACTATTGAAATTAATGCTATCAGGCAAATCATTATCATCATCGTCATCCTCAACCAGCGTATAATTGATTGCGTCCCACGGAATTTGCTCTTCTGGAAGGTCTTCCAAAGGTCTACCACGCTGACCACGTTCAAGCGTGTAAATTTGCCCGCGGTTCGGATGTGCCCCGAAATTCAGATAGGTGGTTGTGTAGCCCGGGTCAATATGATACACAACCCCTTCTAAGTGGAGTTTGCCAAAGCGAGACTTAAGTTGAACGAACCATGCCGTTTCTCTACCGAGTTTTCCGTCGCCATCTTCAGCTGTGCCGTCCCCCCCTAAAAAGGCTTCAAAACGTTCGCCTTCAGTTTCTGAGTAAGTGGGGATACCATTTGCATCGACTGGAAGACCGCTGAGAAAATCAATAGAGACCCCTGTTTCTTCCTCACCCTCTGGACCTTGAAGAGTCGTTTCGGTTCGACTGAACCCTATTTTATCTTTCGGGATAGTGGGGTACTGCTTGTATTTCCCATTAATAGAGTAGTGTGCCCTGACGAAAACATTGCTGACAGTTCCTTCAAGATCAAGTCCATAGAGCGTTGCTGCCCGTGCGGCACCATAGCGGTATCGGACTTTCCGGGGTCTCCCTTCACCTTTCCATTGCGCCGGATTATCTACAAGTTTTTTCCTATTTTTGATATAATCCGGCGATTGCCCGTAATTCCCCGGTGCCTGAATTATGTCGCGATACGGCATCTGAATGCGACCATCCGTGGTCTTAATCCATTCTTGAAGGTCAGGGCTCTCCTCTGCTCTATTTGCTGCACTAAAACCGATAACCGCGATATTATAATCGCCTGCGACAACCATGTCAAAGACAACGGATTTGACGGTTCGCGGGTCAATGTTAACCTTCGCGTCAGTCAGCATAAGATCGTATTTCATTTTATTGAAACCGGTGACAATTTTCCACTGCCCATCAACGGAATCGCGTATTTCCGAGGGACCACCAGCGTGATCAATCGGCACAAACTCATCAGCGAAAACATCGAATCGGTGCGTCATTTCAGGTAGAAGGGCGGGTTCAACGCCCTTGGCTATAGCTGCGAAGGTTAATTCTTCAAATGCTTGTGTAACAATCGTAATCTTCATGCTTTTGAAAGCTGCACCGACACCCGCTTGGATATGATCGCTATGTTCGTCCGGATCATAAGAACGAAAATCTGTGAATGCACGTGTGTGATTATCCTCAGGCGAGTCATCACGGAGAACAACGGATATTCTTTCAGGGGGTGTATTGGCAACGGTCCCCATCAGTGAACCTATCAAACGTTCTGGGTGTTCTTTATGTAAATTGACATAGGTAAATCCGACGCGGAACATTTCGCCTAAAAGTCCTTGTCCACGAAAACCGATGAGGCGGGCGTTTTCTATGTTCCTGACACCGCTTGATTGGTTCAAGCCGTTTCGGCGTCCAAGATCCCCTGCAAGTCTTTGGACTACGGTATCATCTGTTAGTTTAATAGGATTAGAAATCCGTGAGTGGATGAAACTAAAGAGGTGGTGCTCTTGGGCAAAAGAGATGTCCCACCGAAGTCCATCAAATTCAGTTTTGGATAGAATATACCGGTTTGGAAACAGAGTCGCCGGTTTGAGGCGTAAGTGATCGCCAATAGCAAACTCAGTATATCTACCGAGAAAGGTTTCTTCAACCAAGATGGTACGGTCTAATTGCGTCGTGAAACGAAGGCTATCAAGTTGTCCGCCCCATCCAACAACTAACTTACCGTTCTGATCAAATTCTTTCCGATCAGTATACGTATTAAGTTCGTTGCCTTCCACGATCTCTTTACCGTAGAGGTCGTAGAAAAATTGCGGCTCTTCTTCCAATTGGAATCTATTTGAGAATTTAGCCTCCCCCTCAACTGCAGGCAAGAGCGGTTCATACGGTCCGAGACTGTCCGCGCCACAACTATAGAACATGAACAGACTAAGGACGCAAGCCGCTACAAGCATAAAATGAATCGCCTGCAAGCTTCGTCTGAAAGGGGCAGTGAGCATTTTCATGAGAAACCTCCGAATATTTCATCGGATTGATAGGTGGAGCGATGCGGCAGTTGAGAATAGGAGGGCCAATCGCATCGCTCCGTATTTCTCCAAGGAGAAAGGCTCTCCCATGATTTACTCAGCGTTGTTTAATATGTTAGCAATTTTTATGCCAATGCCAAATATGTTAAATATGCCTACAATTCTGGTATTACAACTGTTAATACACGTCGCATTTGGGCGAGTACGCCGCAAAATTGCACAAAAAGGTGCGAAACCGTTTAAAAAATGCCCGAAAAAGTGCAGTTTTCGCAGTCCAAATCAATCTGATACGATCTGTCCTACTGAATACCTCTGGATAAATGGATAAATAGATATTGTGGTTTGTTGTAGCGTAATTCACTGGATGTCGGAGGCGCGATAAATTGAGGTAAACCGCTCCCAATAACTCTTACGCTTCCGATCCGATGTGTTGTAGTCTATTCGCGCGATCGCTTCATACTTCCCCATATTGTGGTGAGTTTTCTCATCGGTGTGATCGCGAGCGGGATGCTGGTTTTCGCACCGCCGTTACCTACCAGATGATATGCGTTATCTGATGCGTCGGAAAACCGATGCGACCCACCCGGTTCATCAAAATGCCACAATGCAACCGTCTTTCCGTCATTCTTGAATTTTTTATTTGGCATAAAGGAATTTTTGCTAACATCGTAACGGGCGACAGTCGAGATGCGAACCTCGTCAATATATCCAGTAAAGGATCCCCAAAAGCGATTTCGTACATTGCGCAGCTCGATTTTCTCTCCAAAACCACCGAGTGTAAAATCTTTTGGACGCCAGAATTTAGAAAGATCGTGTCCGATAGTTGTTCCTTGAGGTAATGTTTTTGAAAGATCGTTGACAATAGTTATTGTCTCTCTCCGTTTCGCTTGATAAGCGATATGATGCCATTGATTCGGCGAAATTGTCATCGGGAAAAACGGGTTTACGCCACCTCCACCCCATCCAGCAACGTGGGCAGTAATTATTAGCAGTAGATCTCCCTTCTGCCAGTCGATAGATTCCTTGATGTGTTGATATCCGTCGTACTTATCACTTACGACGGTCATTTGCACCTGTTGGCTGAGAATCGCTGCTGTTGTGCGCTTATCAGGATGCTTCGTTGGATACACCCACGCTTCGACGGTGAATTCATCTGTGCCTTCAGGTAGAAGTATACCGAAGGTTTCAAAATTTAAAACCGCGTAGTCGTCAATCCCATCAAGCACTAAATAGTTGCCGCCCGCGGGTGAAGGAGGCGGTAATGCTTTAGCACTCAGCGGAATTAATGTTAGTAAAAAAAATGTGAGAATGTTTCGGTATATCATTTTAGTCTCCTTTATCAGCAATCGTGTAAAATTGAATTGTCTCAATGCGACCGGCTCCCGTCATTGAATGTTTTATAATTTTAACAGCATCTGTCTCAGCAATAAGTGGGATTTCAAACGGGAATTCGATTCCGCCTGGGACTTTCTTGGCGGGTTCCCATTGATTTCTCTTATCACGTACATGAACTTCAATGTTTCGGATTTTTCCAGAACCGAGCAGCACAATTTTCCGAATATCCGCTCTCTCTGGAAGTGAATAAATTTCGCCGTTGAAAGTTGCCTTGTCAGCCACCGGACGATCAATCAAAACATACACCTGTTCTGTTAAGAGTGCCGCGCAGCCAACCTGTGATAAACAAATAAGTATAAAGAGTAAGCACTTCCATCCCTTCATGATTCTTTCTCCTTTGCACACAGCCAGCACAGACGGATAGAGGGAGCGATGCAGTAATTGAGGTAAGGGAAAGCCTTTGGCATCGCTCCGTATTTCCCCAAGGAGGCGGCTCTCCCGGTTGATTCGCAGTATTAAAGATAGAGCAATTTTTATGCCAAAGGCAATTCAAGCGCAAAATACCTTTGAAAGTGGGTTTTCATTGCATATTAGACAACCGTATTATTTTTAGTGTCCAATTTCTGAACAGTTTTGTTCAGAAATCTGGTGGCACGGAAGACCTTGACATTCCCCAATTTTTTAAGTATACTTAGCCATAGGGTAATTCCCACCTTTCAAAAGGAACATCAATCACAATGGCAGACTTTCACACAATTGAGAAGCGAGACGGGCGTTGGTGGTTCATCACACCCGATGGTGCGCTGTTCTGGTCCATCGGCATGAACCATATCGACTCGGCTGCGTTGCGGTATACAGACTCGGACGATGTGTGGAACCGAGAGTTCGGTAACAGCCTTGAACATTGGCTACGCACAGTCGCCAACGACTTGCGGGATTGGGGCTTTAACACGATTGGCTGGACCCAGGAGGTCGTAATTATCACGCCAGGTTACCATCGCCACTCGCGACCCTTCACTTATCATAATCTTCAGCGTCAAAACTCCGTCCTTTAGGTCGGAGATGTAGACGCTGCCTATATTTTCTCTTGACAAAGCTTACCAAAAATGTTAAAATGTTCATCGTGTTCGGCATTGGTTGTGATTGATGCATTGGTATATTGCTTGATATTTGAGACAATCACGTAAAAGCCTCACACGACTCAAAAATATCTAAAATATGCTTGTCAGTCGTTAGTTGGGAAAGATTGCTTAAAAGCACATCCCATTTGAAATAAACGACTCAAAACTTTTCGTAAGGTGCTTTACAGCACGCAGTTAGGGCATTAACTGTTGCAGGAGGCTACAGAAGACTGGCACATCGCAAGCAGTGGTCATTGATAGCACGATCTGCCCCGCTCAGGGTGTTTCTAAGAATCCCCCTGCTTTAGCGGGGGGAGTATGTCAAGCAACGTATTTATGCCATAATAGGTGTCAAATACTAAAATGACGCTTGGATTAACTTCG
The DNA here is from genome assembly GCA_009845545.1 of Candidatus Poribacteria bacterium. Taxonomy (GTDB): domain Bacteria; phylum Poribacteria; class WGA-4E; order WGA-4E; family WGA-3G; genus WGA-3G. The sequence goes on along the minus strand of VXZK01000379.1, from coordinate 9,805 downwards.
GTGAAGGGGTAACCTTAGAAATGATGAACCGATCAGATGACAACGATCCTCCAATTATGTTAGAACGCTTAGCACTCAAGCACAAACGTTCGTACACCGTTCTGGTTGCATGTCTCCTTTTCTTATTTTCGCTTTTTATAATCGCCGGTTGCGGCCCATTGGTAACCACCGATCCGCAGTCGAACGCCCCACTTGGGGAAGCCGATAGAGATTCACGTCCTGAGAAGACATGGCCCGTGAAACGGACCCTCGTCAGCAACGAAGTTAACTGTATTGCCGCCGATTCAGAGAACGTATGGATTGCGACAGCACGCGGGGTTTCACGTTGGGAACGCCAACAGGATCAGTGGCTACACTATACAATGGAAAATGGGTTGGCGAACGATATGGTAAATGCCGTTGCAATTGATGGACAGTGGGTCTGGTTCGCCACTGATGAAGGCGTGAGTCGCTACGATATACAAACAGATACCTTTTCAACCTTCCGCACGATTGACGGCTTGGCGAGCGACCAAGTCTCTTCTATCTCTGTGGATGGGAACTACGTCTGGTTCGGGACCTCTAACGGACTCAACCGTTATGACAAAACAATTGATAGCTGGGCGGTCCGTACCCGGAAAGACGGCTTGGTCAGCAAAATAATTACAACGATCGCAGTTGAGCCAGAGTACGTGTGGGTCGGCACCGATAGGGAAATAAACCCGGATCCGCATGGTTGGGATGAAGATCCAAGGTTCAGCAAAGGCGGCGTGAGCCGTTACCATCGAGATACCGACTCTTGGAATAATTATACGAAATCCGATGGCTTGATAGACAGCGAAATCGCCACGATTGCAGTGGACGATGACAGCGTTTGGTTTGGCACGCAAAAAGAAGGGGTCAGTCAGTACAATCAGGTGGATCAGACCTTTATCAAGACGTATACGAAAACCGATTTGCTGAAAAGCAATATGATTACCTGTATCCGTGCAGACGGCTTTCAAGTCTGGTTTGGGACTGCCAATGCAGGTGTCCATCGGTTCATCAAACCGGTCAATACGTGGGTGCATTACACCCAAGCAGATGGATTGTCAAGCAATCATGTCAGTTGGATTACCACACAAGGCAATGATGTCTGGTTTGCGACTAAAGAGGATGGCGTGAGTCGCTTTGATAAGGTGACCGGTGAATGGACAATCTACAAGCAGGCTGATTTTCTCGCCGACAACGATGTGCGTGCGATAACCCGTGATAGCGATGGGAACCTCTGGATAGCAACCGTCGCAGGTATATCTGTTTACGCTCCCGAAACACGCAGCTGGGAAATCATCGCCAAAGAAGATGGACTCCCGACGCCATACGTCACGTCAATACTTATTAGTGGTCAGTCATCAGGTGAAAAGACTGCTCAGTTAAAACAGGGAACCGTTGAATCA
>VXZK01000379.1:0-8380 GCA_009845545.1 Candidatus Poribacteria bacterium | reverse complement strand
TGGTCAGTCATCAGGTGAAAAGACTGCTCAGTTAAAACAGGGAACCGTTGAATCAGAACCCTCTTTAACTGAAAACCGAAAACTGAAAACCGAAAACCATTCTGTTTGGATTGGAACCGATCGAGGGCTTGGCACACGCGCATATATGGGCAATGAATGGGTATTTCATACACCACGCAATGATGGTCAGTCATCAGGTGAAAAGACTGCTCAGTTAAAACAGGGAACCGTTGAATCAGAACCCTCTTTAACTGAAAACCGAAAACTGAAAACCGAAAACTATTCCCACGGCGAAGCCTTTGTGACATCAATTGATACCGATGCAACGCAGCCTAATCCTGTTATCTGGCTCGGTACCAGTTCGGGACCCGCTATGTACGATCCAACATCTCAAAAATGGAAGCAGCTTGCCGTGCCGGACGCGCCCAAAAATCCGCTTATATTATCTGTCCGTGTTCATGATAAAAGTGTCTGGTTTGGCGGTGCGGAAGGTGTCTGGCGGTATTCGATTGCCGATAAGAAGATGCACCGTGCTGCCGACGGGCTTCCGAGTTCATATGTGAGTGTCCTCTTATCAACCGGTGAGAAAAGGCAAGAAAAGACGCTTTGGGCTGGAACACACAAAGGTCTCGCGCGGTATGACAGTGCCCAGCAGCGTTGGATTCCGTTGGCCCCCAGTAATATTGAAAAGTCCGCACAATTGCCCTCTCTAAATGTCACCGCGCTCGCTTTTCGAGATGGCAGCCTGTGGATCGGCACGCCACAAGGCCTCGGAAGTTATACAATCGAAACAAAAAAGTGGAGATTTCTCAGAAAAACATATAACATTCGCGACATCTTGTGTGAAGCAGATGGAACGCTTTGGCTGGCAACAGACATCGGGCTTGTTGAATATCATAACGGTTATCGGTCATCGGTTAACGGTCATCGGTTAAAAGAGATACCAGTTGAACCAGAGTCCTCTTTAACTGACAACCGACAACCGACAACCGACAACCATTTAAAAATACATCAATCCAGACCGGTGCGGGAGCCGTTCCTTGAAGTTAGAGTTTCAGACATCAAATTTGATGGCGATTACATCTGGTTCAACAATTGGAAGGCTTCGCCAAACGGGGGTATTGTACGGTTTCATCGTCCGACAACAACGTGGCGGCGTTTCACACGTTTAGACATTTTGCAGTCCACGCAGAAAAGATCCATGACCTTCGTGCGTTGGATTTATGTGGATACCGATGCCGTCTGGTTCACGACGGACTACGGGGTGCTGCGTTACGATAAAATGGCAGACACGTGGCAACACTTTACAAAAGAAGACGGACTCTCTACAGACGATGTCGATAAGATTGCTATCAGTGAGCAGAGCGTCTGGGTTATTCCGATGATAGGTTTGGAACTCAACCATTATAGTAAAGCAACCGGCACATGGGATGTTGTTGAGGAAGAGGGACACCGCGAAATTGAGCGTATCAAATCACTCGGCGTTGATGGACCCAACGTCTGGTTCGCATCTGGGCGCGGACTCACGCGTTACAATGAGATTACCGGTGAATGGAAGAATTTCGGTCCCAGAGATGGCCTGGCAGGTAGAGGCGCGGAATGGATTACTATAGATGATGATTTCATCTGGGTTGCGCGTTCGGAATGGGACAGAGGCAGCAACCGGCCATTATCACGATACGATAAGAAAACAAAAAAGTGGACGACGTTTTCAACCAATGATGTACTTGCCGCAAAGACTATTAGACGCATTATCGCAACAAAAAAAGATGTTTGGATACTCTATAGACCCTGGGATGACGCAGGCGTCACTCGATACGACCGGCGCACAAAGGAGTGGACCACAATCAAATCCGGACGCGGGACCCTCGAACTCGCAGCCGATGACGACTATCTCTGGTTAGCGGCACCCAACGAAGGGCTGCGCCGCTTTCATTTCGCCTCCGGCACATGGACAACCTTTAAAGATATCAAGGGGCTCCTCCATAATCATGTCGGTGAGTATGGGCTGGCAGTTGATGAGGACTATGTATGGGTCGGGACCTTGCGCGGGCTTTCGCGGTATGACAAGCGCAAGGAATCCTGGACACCTTTGGCGGCACTCCCAACCCTTGTTGGGCGTACTGTCCGAACAGTCGATGCCGATGAACGCTTCGTTTGGGTCGGGACCGACGAAGGGATGTCCCGCTATGACCAGGTTTTAGGGACCTGGAAAAATTATCGACAGGAGGGTGGCTCTGAAAATATAGAAACTCACGGCGGCCATTGGCACCAACATGGACGTAAAAAGAGAGGTTCACTCTCCGATAACGTTGTGAGTTCTATCGTCGTCGATGAACAATACGTCTGGATCGGGACACGCGATGGCGTGAACCGCTTTGATAAGATCGCACTGCAATGGGATCAGTACAAAACGGAGCATGGGGTACCCGCCAATAACGTGACTTCGGTCAGCAGCGACGGCGATAGCATCTGGGTTGGCACCAATTCCGGGATCGGGAAGTACCCCCGCACTGCCGATGATCTCAACGCATGGATTACTTACACATCCGGCACCGAGATCCAACCTTCCGCCGTCTCGAAAGAGTTCGCGGAATCATTGGTTACCGACGAAATCTGGTGTATCACGGCAAGCAAGAAACATGTCTGGGTCGGGACGCGCCGAGGGGTGAGCAAATACGACATCGGTAGAGACATTTGGAAGACAATCACAACAGAAGATGGACTCGCCAGCGATGAAGTCAGTTGTATCGCGATTGACACGGATAACGTCTGGTTCGGCAGTGACCGTGGGGTGACGCTCTATAATGAAAAAACAGATGTTTGGGCCGCCTACACAACAGAAGATGGACTCGCCAGCAACAAGGTTACCACTATCGGTGTTGATGGCACAGAGGTCTGGATCGGCACCTATAATGCAGGCGTCAGCCGGTTTGATCAGTCGACAGATACCTGGACGACCTACACCCGAGAGGACGGTTTGGCACATAACGGTATCCTTTCCATGGTTATCGGTCGGAACTACGTTTGGTTCGGCACCTATCGTGGATTGAGCCGTTTCGATAAACGCACAGGCACTTGGACAACCTTCACTGAATCCTATGGACCCGAGGATATTCTCAGATGAACAGGACTCTCGGAAGATTCTTCGGGGCAAAACTGGAAGGGTGGAAAACCGGGGGACCCTTGCTGCTGACCATTTTATTCTGTGCTGCCTTCACGTTCCGTGCTGAAGCAGAGGATGTGTACAGTCTATTTGGCAAGTTGTTCTTATCCGGACGCGTCGAATACGATTTTACAAACAGACGAAACTTCCTCGCGGATACAGAAGAAGAACGCGTCCGGCAAGACAATTTCGATTTCGACCGCCTCTTTCGGCGCGGTTTCCACAGCGTCATGGTGATTGAGGAGACTTCTGGCAGTGTGAAAAACATCCTAAGTCTCGGCGAAGTCCCGACAACCTTCACAAAATTTACCTTCGATCAGATTGACTTGAGCGGGGTCCGTTGGGAGGTCCGCTCCAACCACACCGATTGGACAATTCTCATGGTGCCGGGTTTGCTGAACCGACTCAACGGTCAAGAGGAGCAGACAGAAGGTTCTGGCATCGGCTTGCGCGAGGTCACAAAGTTCGGCAAATCACAGTTAGGGCTCTCTTGGTATTTCCGAGAGGTACCCGTATGGGCAGTCGACTTGGAAACCAATTTCACCAACTACGGTATAAAAGCCGAAGTCGCTGTCACGCCGAAAAACGCATTGCAAAAGAACCTCCGTTCGCGTTTCGACGCAACGACGACAGTTTTTAAAGCCTTCCAAACCATTGGCGATACGATCCTTCAGGCAGAAGCGTTTCGCGTCGGCCCACGGTTTGATGCCTCCCGTTCCGTCGGGGACAACGATGACCAAGACCGTTACTCCGATAACACATTTCTCGATCCACCGTCCCTCATTATTCCCGGCGACTTGGATAAAAACAACAACGGTATTTTTGACTATGAGGATGATATTCTGTTGTTTGATGTTGACGAGGATTTTCTTGATGAAACCGATCGGAACAACAACGGTATTCGGGATGAAGAAGAGAATGACATAGACCCCAATTACGAATTCGATGTCGGGCTGCAAGGGATACGGTTGTTCATGAACCGGAAGATAACCCATCAGACACGCGTTATAGATTTAGATCTTGGACTACAAATCGAAAAAAACATCAAACTCAGAAATACGCCATCCTCAACGAAAGCGTTCGCCAATATTGTCTACCAGAAAGAACTTGCCCGGGCTTCTTCGCTCATTTTCGAGAACGAACTCAAACTCGTGAAAGACCGTATCCCTGATGAAACGTGGTATTATGCCGGATTTTTGGGGAGACAGGACGAACGCCTCTATCGATCCCAACCTGAAATCCAAGAAATGGAGAGAGACGGAGATCTACAATTCTTCTATGTCGATGGCGGTGTCGAAGTCGAAAAAAAACGCAGGGACCCGTTGCTGATGCAGAACGACCTTATTAACACTGCCAAAATCACGTATGAATATCTCGGTATTGACCGAATGGTCACGACAGCTCGCGCCAAAATTCAGTATGACATCGATTTTGACAGAGACAATGAACATTACGAAGTCGGTATTTTCAAAACCCTCTACCGGCTGCGGCCCTCAAAATCGTTAGAAATCAGTCCGATGTTCAAGTATACCATCCGCAACGGTTTCCGAATGGCAGAGGACCGGATCGAATACCTGCCACTGACAGCTGAAATTGACGGTGATGAGATTTCCCGCGGGCTACGCCTGCGTCTCATTGAACGTACGCATGTACGTGATATGGCTCCGGCACTTATCCTTAAGGTGGTCTATCAGTTCACGAAAACCATCAAACTCACCGGGGGCGGGCAAATCCTCCTCTTCAATGATATGCTTGACAACGATAATGACTTTGTCCGTCAGGCGTTGTTAGCTGAGATGGAGAAAAGTTTTACCGCCTATCGGAAGCAGATGTTTCTACATATCGGTGCCAGATATATAGATCAGCGCGCGATTGGCGATGTTAACGACCAGAATTACATGGAAATTTTTGTGCGGGTTTTTGGAAAATTTTAATAAAAATAGTGAAAAATGTACACATTCTATCGTGGCACTGCCATTTTTAGACGCGCTTCCGTTTAAAGCGAGACACAATATTTGCAAAAAAAGGTGAATTGGACTGCTTTGCAGGTCTGGTGTTATCTATTCCAACCAAGTTCCCCTGATAAGGGGGTTAGGAGGAGAAACCATGTTTTTGGCAAAACGGTATCTGAATTACATGCTCATGACAAGCACTATTATCGTGGTGAGTTTCGCGATAATAGTGACAAGCCATGCAAAGATTGATAAAAATACGATTCAAGGGATGTGGACCTTTGAAGAAGGCAAAGGTGAAACCGTTAAGGACCTTTCTGGCAACGGTAGCGATGGCATTTTTGTCGGCGATGTTAAATGGGCAAAAGCCAAATTCGGCGGCGGTATAGAGTTCAGCGGCGTTGATGCACAAAACCACGTTCGCATCGGAACGAAAGGGGATGCCGATAGTTTAGCAGCCTTGAATTTTAAGGACGCTAAAGGGTTCTCGATCCATGCCTGGATATTTGCAACGGTACCCCCTAACGGAAAATGCGTTATATGGAAAGGGCAGGGATGTTCAACCTGGTCGCAGTATCTACTCGGCACCGGTGCCCATGAAAATGTCGGCGGGAGAATTAACCAAGCTTCGTTTCATTATCGTATCAAGAGCGCGCCTGAAAGATTTGAAGCCCTCGGAAACCCGCTCCCGGAAAGAGAATGGGTTCACCTCGTCGGTGTATGGGACGGCACGAAAATCCATATCTACGTTAATGGTGAACTACAGAACAGTGCAGACGCAGTAGGCCAACCTTGGGATTCCCCTGAAGCAGTCTACATCGGCGCAGATGAGGGGTGTAATGCCGGTAAGGGAAGGTGTCATTTCGGTGGCATCATTGATGAAATCGTCATCTTTAATGTACCCCTCTCCGCGGATGAAGTTAAATCACTCGGCAGTGGCATTGAAGGCGTTTTTGCGGTCGATGCTGCGGGGAAAGCTACTACCACTTGGGGTAAACTCAAAGCAGCAAAATAGAGGATTTTTGATAAAATACAATTCCGTAGGTTGGGTTGAGCGGTAAAACCACCTGTATTCATACAAGAAATGACATCTTGCCATGAAGCGTTGATAGAAAGAGATACAGCGAAACCCAACAAACCCTTTGCGGTGAGCGTCCAAGCGTTGGGTTTCACTCGTTTTTGGGTGTCTTCGGGTTCTTACTGAATTTGATATGCCTCTTCGCCATTGACGTTCTACTTGATGCCCGTTCAACCCAACCTACTACAAGATTCTGATAATTAGCCAATATTTTGTAGCGTAAACTTCCAGTTTGCGCTCTTATGCCACAAACTGGAAGTTTGTGCTACATAGGTGGCAACTTTCGTTATATATACTATGGTGAATCATGAAAAACGTATTTATTACAAACCTAATCTTCATTTTTGTATCTGTTTTTGTCCTATTCGACACGCATGCAAAGGATCACTGGAACCAGTTCCGCGGTCCGAACGGAGATGGCAAAGCAATTGCGACTGACATCCCTACCGAATTTAATGAAACAAAGAACGTCCGTTGGAAAACACCTATCCACGACAAGGGATATTCATCGCCGGTCGTTTGGGATAACCAGATTTGGGTGACAACCGCCCGTAAAGACGGCAGCGAACTCTTCGCGATCTGTGTAGACTTAGAGAGCGGCGACATCCTACACGATATAAAAGTCTTCGATGTAGCGGAACCGCAACTCGAACATGCGGATCTCAACAGCCATGCATCACCTACGCCTATTGTAGAAGAAGGTCGCATCTATGTCCACTACGGCACTTACGGCACCGCCTGTCTGGACACGAAAACCGGTGAGAAACTTTGGGAACGCCGAGACCTCAATTGCGATCACCGGGTGCGTCCCGCCTCTTCCCCGATTATTGATGAAGAGACCCTATTTCTCACTTTCGATGGCGTTGACGTGCAGTTTATTGCCGCGCTGAATAAAAACACAGGCGACACCTTGTGGCTGCAGCACCGAAAGGTGGACTCCAACTTTGAGGATGTGCTCAAAGCAAAGGGTGTTAAGGATATTGAAGAAACGAAAAAAGAGAAGCCGAACGACAATCGGAAATCTTATGCAACGCCAACGATTATCACATATCAAGGAAAGAAGCAGTTGGTGAGTCCCGCCGCAGAAGTTACGATCTCATACGCCCCAAAAACAGGAGAGGAACTCTGGCGCGTTCGACATGAAGGCTGGGGGTGGAACGTTGCGTGTAGACCGATTTTCGCACACAATCTTGTCTATTTTACAACCGGTGTAGAAAAATTACTGTTAGCGGTTGATCCCTCTGGCAGAGGTGATGTTACGGATACGCATACTGTTTGGCGCCATCGCAAGGGTGCCCCTGAAATACCGTCGCCACTGATCGTTGATGATTTAGTGTTCATGGTTAACGAGGGGGGTGTGGTCTCTTGTGTAGAGGCAAAGAGCGGGAAACCAGTATGGAAAGGGCGTGTCGGCGGAAATCACTGGGCATCGCCGCTATATGCAGGTGGAAACATCTACTTTTTTAGCATGGAAGGACGAGTGTCTGTTATCCGTGCGGCGCGCGAATTTAAATTACTTGCACGGAACGAGTTTGATACCGAATTTATCGCATCTGGTGCGGTTGCTGACAATGCCCTAATCCTGCGTTCGCTTACGCATCTCTATTGTATTGAAGAAACAAAATCGCTCACCCAGGCCCGGTAGGGGCGGTTTCTAACCGCACAGGATACTTCGCGGAAAACTTCAGAGGCAGCCTTTGCGGAACACGGGTGCCGCTAAAGAAGAAACAGAGAACGGAATTCAAGAGGTTTTGAAGTTATCAAGGGGGGCGCGCAGAACCCGGTTCGGTTGCAAACCGAACCTACCGGACCGGGGAGCGCGACGGTTTTCAAGAGGGTTTTGAAGTTATTACGGTTCCTGCCTCGTATCCGGTTCGGTTGCAAACCGAACCTACCGGACCGGGGAGCGCGACGGTTTTCAAGAGGTTTTGAAGTTATCAAGGGGGGCGCGCAGAACCCGGTTCGGTTGCGATGCAGATCGCATCTGGGGTTTTTGCAAACGCTAAAATCCAATGCGAAGAAAGTGTTTCTTCGCGTACACCGCAAAACCGAAACCACCGAACCTGGGGATTGTTGCCCCAGTATCTAACACTAAACTTATACTTCTAAAATTTGTACTGTTAATTCCATAGATTACACAGTCAATTATAATCTGTTTATCTTTAAATTTAATGGGTATTAGTT